>JAQUAE010000092.1 GCA_028687395.1 Anaerolineales bacterium
CCTTCTTCTTCGTCACCCTACCCGAGGCGCTGCCCATCGCGGTCATCACCCGCTTCATCAACTGGTTCCACGAGTTCGGCATCCCGGTCGGCGGCGTGGTGGTCAACATGCTGATCGACAAGAGCACCGTCAGCGCCGTGACGCCCGACTTCGTCAAGAACCGCGTGACGATGCAGGACGAGTACATGCTCGAGGTCGAGCGCCAGTTCGACGGCATGGTGCGCGCTATCCTGCCCCTCTTCGAGACCGAGGTGCGCGGCGTGCCCATGCTCCAGCGCACCGCCGACCTCCTCTTCGCCTAGGAGCGCGATTGGATTGCGACAGCATGGCTGTCGCAAAAAGGATGCGGGAGCATGGCTCCCGCATTCCGATTCGAGCGTGGCTCCCACATTGCTAATCTTCGCCCAGCATTTTTGCCATCGCCTCCACCAGCGCCTCACTCGTCTCCTCCTGCGCCTGGCGCAACCGCGCCCGCAGCACCAGGTGGGGGGCCTCCTTGCGTAGCGAAAGGCGAATGAGCGCCCCACGCCGTTGCTCGACGAACTCACGCAGCGCTTCGAGCTGCTCGGCGTCCTTCCGCCCGCGGCGGGCGATCTCCCACCCCTCGCCGGCGGGAATCAGCTCGAAGGGTTCCTTCCCCTGGCTGGAGACCACCCCGCGGTAGTCGCTGTCCTCCGCCTTCCCAACCTCGAACTCCTGGGCTGGCGGCTTGCGCAGGTGCGCCTGGAGCACCAGCTCGTCGCGCCGCCCGCGCAGGCGTTGAAAGAGCCAGTAAGGAGGATTCTCGCGCGGCGCGATGCGCACCTGCACCTCGGCGCGCAGGAAGGGCTTGTGGGCCGGGTCGACCAGGTAGCGCGCACCGCTGGCCAGCCTGCCCAACGGCGCAGCCTGGGGACGTTCTCCCAGGCGGCGCAGCCCCGGCCGCAGCCAGCGTAGCGAGGCTTCCGCCAGCCCGCGGTTGGCGCTGGCGCCCCACAGGTAAGCGCTACCGAAAACCACGCACAGCCCAATGACGATCCACTCACCAATGCCCATAACGCCCTCCTGTTCTCATCCCTACCAGTTTAGCCAAGATTCCCCGGCTTGTCAAAGAAACCGCCTGCTTCGCGCCAGGAGATGGTAATATAAACCCGGCGCGGGGAGCGCGAGAAGCCCTCTCCGCACCGTAAAATCCCAATCGAACGAGCCAAGGCCTTGATCCTGAGACACTCCCTCATTACCCTGATCCTGGCGGCGCAATTTCTGACAGGCTGCGCCGCGACCGAGGCGCCCGTCATGGCCACCAGCGAGGCGGGCGCGCCTTCACCCAAAGCCCCCGCCGCCACTGCTTCCCCCGCATTGGTTGAACCCACCGCGCAGCCCCCACCAGCCGGTCCCTACCCCGACGGCGCCGAAGCCGCCCTACCCCCTGTCTCCCCCTATCCCGGGGCCCTGCCCAACCAGCCCACCCAGCAATGCAGCGGTGCGATGGAACCGCAGGATGGGCTCGCTCTGGAAGCTGAGGCACCCCTGACCTTCACCTGGGAAGCCCAGGCCGGTGCAGTTAGCTACCGGGTAGAAGTGATCCCGCCGGCCGGGGAGCTCCTCGTTCTGCCGGCGACCGAGACCCAGGTGGCGGCGCCTCCCCTCAGCCAGCCGGGCGTCTACCTGTGGAGCCTGATCGCCCTGGACGCCAGCGGCGCGCCTTTGTGCGCCAGCGCCATGCGCGCCTTCACCGTCGCCGGACCCTATCCCTCTCCGCCCTCCTCCTCCGGAATGAAAGAGGAGCCAGAACGCCCACCCAGCGGCTGAAAATGAGCGCTTGCAGGACGTGCTCCTGGACCCAAAGATCACTCATCGCCGCCAGCCGTCCAGGCGAGTGTGCGCCCCCAGCCGGGGGATGATTGCGTCGTTCACCGGCCCTGCGGCGCCTCGCAGGCGTGTTAAAATAGACCTGTGGCTTCCCCCGGTTCAAGGAGCATGACCCCGCATGTACGCCATCCAAAGCGATCCCCAATGCCAGCGCATGGGTATCACCATCAGCCAGTCGTTGAGCGCCACCGACTTCGACGCCCTGTGCCAGTCCATCCGCGCCGAGGCCAGTAAATTGCCCACCGGCTGGACCGCCGCCGTCGACCTGCGCGGCGCCTGGGTGGATAACCCTTTCATTAACAAACAGTTGCAATCGCTGCAAGAAACCCTGCTGGAAGCGCAGGCCGGCCGTGTTGCCACGCTGCTGGATAACGCCGCCATCAAGCTGCGCCTGCTGCAAGCTGGCGAGCGCACCCGCTCGAACGTGATCACCCGCCGCTTCACCGATTTGGCGGAATGGGAGCGCTTCCTGGCGGAGGCTTGAATCCCCTACCACCCCAGAGTCCGGCTGGGCTAATCCTGGTTTGTGCCGGTCTGCCCGGCGAGGTCTTTCCCCAGTCTGGCTTTCAAATCGCGGGTGTGCATGAGCTGGTGACCGTAGATCGCCAGCACGTTGTTCTCCAGGCTGATCACGCCCAGCGCCGGGTGCCGGCCCAGGCAATCCAGTTGCTCGTCCTGCAGGCTGCGCACCCAGGCAATCGTCGCCTGGCGGGCGGCGTCGAGCGCCTCCAGCAACTCGCTGGGGGACTTCCCCTCCAGCAGGCGCTGCTCCTCGGCGTTGAACTCGTCCAGGTCGAAATCCGCGCCCACCCCCTCCCCGCCGCGGGCAACACCCTGGGCGAGCTGCAGCAGGCGCACCTCGGAGGAGAGGAAGTGCGCCAGCAGGGCGCGCACATCCCAGGCGCAGGGGTCAGTATACAGCGGTTGCGACCATTGCTCGTCGGTGAGGGCGTTGAAGAGCTCGGCCGTCTTCAGGCGGCCTTTTTCCAGGCGGGAAACCAGGGAGTCCAGGCGTGCGGAGGTCATCGGGGCGCTCCTTTGCGGGGATCGACCGCTGGTCGTTATGCCCCAGCGGTGGGAGAGGCGCATGCCAGTGCCCTAATTATACAGGCGCTCGAGCCAAATCAAACTCAACCTGCGTTACATACCCGGATAAGCATACGGCGAGGGATTGCGCGGCGGCAGGATCAATGGGAAGGTTGTGATCGGAGCTAGGGGTGGGCAGGCCCATGCCAGGGGCCAGGAAACGGCTCCCAGATCGAAAGTCAAGCCATCGGCAAGGCTACCGACGACCATGGCCACCGGGATGCGGGTTCCCTTGATGCAGGGGTCTCCGTGATGGATTTCAGGATGGATTGTAATTCGATCTTGCCAGCGCCGATTCATACCAACCTCCAATCGTCACACCAATATGCCATTGTACACCAGGTTGGATGCATGGGCAGTCTCGGCCAGAGCGGCGTAATATATCTTTGCCCTTGATAGGTCATTTCGCCGATCCGAGACACCGCCATTTAGCGCTTGGGATGGTCAGTCATTCTCGCTAGAATAGAGATAGACAATCCAGGATAAGGATGGCTGGGAGAATGTCTCTGGCACGCCGTAATCTCCTTCAAGAAAAGACCCGCATGGCACTCAGCGTGGGCGGGGTGGCCCTGGCGGTGATGTTGACCCTGGTGCTTAACGCCTTCCTGTCGGGGATGAACCGCCAGATCACCTCCTACCTCGACCACTCACCCGGCTCACTCGTCGTCGCTCAAGAAGACGTGGTCAATCTCCTCGGGGCGACCTCCTTGCTGCCAGGTGGAATAATGTCGCAAGTAGAGGCTGTCCGTAGCGTGGATGAAGCCATCCCGATCCTATCTCAGTTCGTCATTCTCGACTTACATGGGAAGAAGCAGCCCGCCTATATGGTGGGGTACGACCCAGACGAAGGCGGAGGGCCTTGGGAGCTATTCGCGGGGCGCCAACCGCGCACGAAACGGGAAATGGTCTTTGACCAGGTGTTGGCCGAGCGTCACGGTCTGAAGATCGGCGACGAAGTGGAGGTGCTAGGAAAAGACTTCACCATCGTTGGCCTATCGGATGGCACCACGTCATGGATGACGAGCTTCTTCTTCCTCCAAAAGGCAGCCGCCGAGAATTTACTGCTTTCCCCTGGATCGACCAGTTTCCTGTTGCTCACCACTTCTGAGGGTGCGGATCTTGAAAGCACCCTCCAGCGATTAAATAACCTCCCCGGAGTGAACGCGCTCACCAAGCAAGAAATGGCTGTCAACGACCTCAAGCTGTTCGCCCAAGTCTTTTCCACCCCGCTCAAGCTGATGGTCAGCATTGCCTTTCTGGTGGGGACAATGGTTGTCGGCTTGGTGATTTACACTGCAACAGTGGAGCGGCAGCGCGAATACGGCGTGCTCAAAGCGATTGGCGCCAGGAATGGGGTTTTGTATCAGGTCGTCCTTGTCCAGGCGCTGGCAGCCTCGCTGACGGGCTCACTTGCCGGCGTGCTGTTAGCCTACGGCGTTGCCCAGTGGATCATGGCCGTCAGACCGCAGTTCCTTATCGTGTTCGATCCATCCGATGCGGTGTGGGCGCTGCTGTCAGGGTTGGGCATGGCTCTGCTTGCAGCGCTGTTTCCGGCGCGGGTGGTGGCCGGATTAGCGCCGGCGGAGATATTCCGGAGATGACCCGCCTGGCTTTCCGAAACCTGTTTCAGAACAAGATTCGCATGGTGATCTCCGTCGGTGGAGTGGCGCTTGCGTTAATGTTGATCCTCTCTCTCGATGCGATCTTCACGGGGGTGGAACAGCGCATCACGGTTTACATCGACAACAGCGGAGCGGACATCTTCGTGTCCCAGTCAGACGTACGCAATATGCACATGGCCTCTTCGTCATTGCCGGATTCCGTGACAAGGATTGTAAAAGCTGTGCCTGGTGTGGCGAAAGTCACGCCAATCAGCTATATATCGAACTATGTCGTGATGGGTGATGAACGCAATCTGGCTTACATCATCGGATTGCCAGATATGGCTGAATTCGGCGGCCCCTGGAAAATCTCGTCCGGGGGCAGTCTGCCCGAGGAAGGTGAAGCCATCATCGACCGCGCCATTGCCGAAAAGTCAGGCGTCCATTTGGGTGATGAAGTCAAGATCCTGGGCGAGGAATTTGAGGTTGCGGGCCTTGCTGAAGAGACCTCCAGCCTGGTCAACTCGGTGGCTTTCATCTCGATGGATGACTTTGCCGAGCTGCGCGGCAATTACGACACGTTCAGTTTCCTGTTGGTGAAGGTAAAAGAGGGGGTGTCCCCTCAGGACACGGCTAAGCGCATCGAGGCATGGGTGAGAGATGTCACTGCCCAGACCACCGAGGCTTTCTCGAATCAGGAGCGCAAGGTGGTCAAGGACATGAGCACCGATGTGATCACCATCATGAACCTGATTGGCTTCCTCATCGGACTGGCAGTGATGGCGCTCACGGTGTACACTGCCACGCTCGCTCGCCGCCCGGAATATGGCGTTCTCAAAGCTTTGGGGGCGCGCAACGGGCACCTTTACCGCGCTGTCCTGGCTCAGGCGCTGATCAGCGTCGCCATTGGCTTTGCGGTGGGCCTGGCGATTACTTTACTGCTTTCGGCCATCATCCCCCGCCTGGGTTTGAGCATGGTGCTCCAGGTCAGCAGCGCCTCACTGCTCAAGGTGGGCGGCCTCTCGCTGGTCATCGCTGGCATCTCCGCTGTCCTTCCCATCCGGCAGATTTCGGGGTTGGACCCCGCCGTGGTGTTCAGAAGCAAGTAAAGGCAGGTATGTATGAAAAAAGATCTCGCTGATGTGCCTGGCAGACTTGCCCCTACTTCCACGTTAGAGGTCGACCACGTTACCAAGCGTTATGGATCCGGCGACACCGAGGTGGCTGCGGTGCGGGAAGTATCGCTTTCGGTGGCTGCGGGAGAAATCGTCTTGATCATGGGCCCCTCGGGATCGGGCAAAACCACCTTGCTCTCGATGCTAGGCGCGTTACTTAAGCCCAGCGCGGGCGAAATTCGCCTGAATGGAGAGGTGATCAGCGCAATGAGGGAAAACCATCTGCCGGATATCCGCCTGCGCAAATTTGGATTCATCTTCCAGGATTTCAACCTGCTCTCGGCGCTAAGCGCCTTGGAGAATGTGGCCATCGTGGCCGAGTTGGCTGGGATCAAGCGCAGTGCAGCGCGTAAGGCCGCGGCGATTTTATTGACCAACCTGGGATTGGGAGATCGGCTGAACTTCTTGCCCGAAAAGCTCTCCGGCGGAGAGAAGCAGCGCGTGGCCATCGCCCGCGCCTTGATCAACGATCCGGCGCTCATCCTGGCTGATGAGCCCACAGCGAACCTGGATTCGAAGATTGGGCATGAAATCATGCGCCTGCTGAGACAAATCGCTAAAAAGCAGGGGCGCAGCGTGGTGATCGTCTCCCACGACCAGCGGATCAAGGATATCGCCGACCGGGTGCTATGGCTGGAAGATGGGCAGTTCAAGGATATGGTGACCATGGCCACCGACCCGGTGTGCGGTATGACAGTCGAGCTCGACAATGAAATTAAAATCGAATGGGAAGGCCAGCTATTTTACTTCTGCGCTAAAGGCTGCCGGGACGAGTTTTTCAGCCATCCGGAGCAATTTTCCAGTCGTAGTGTCCAACCAGTAAAGGGGTGATCAATTTGTCTTTCTCCGTGAACAGCCGTCGGTATGGCTCTTCCGGGCTTTTAACATTTAACCTCCCCCCTTCGTAGTGAAATCGATCGACGCCTCGTATCTTGCGCAGCGGTAATCGTTCCCGGGCCATGCTTACCTCCTTGTTGTCTGGAGGCGAGGATGCCCGATTCGGGATTAACCAGCGCAGTTTTACCCGTTCAAAAGTATGCGGCTTGCGCTGTTCTACATGATAATCTTAGTTTGATAGAATCACCTCCCCTCCTAAAACCAAATCGCTGAGAACCCTTGATTCTCAGCGAAGCGTGGTAGGGAAATTTATAGGGGCCTGAGCTGCTGGCAGTCACCCAGGCTTCAAGCTATCAGTGGGCTCGGCCAGACTCGAACTGGCGACCTCGCGGATGTGAACCGCGCGCTCTAACCAACTGAGCCACGAGCCCTCGCACCTTAACAACCGAATAGTATTATCTGCCGGGGCGGATCTACACCGCCGGTCCCCCGCTCCCCAATCGTGTTCTCCAACCAGCTATGCGCCCGGTGCGGTTGCTGCC
>JAQUAE010000093.1 GCA_028687395.1 Anaerolineales bacterium
TGCTGGCCGACATGGACAGCGGCGTGCTGATGATGATGAAAGGCAAGGTGCCCCTCGTGCCGGAGCTGATCAAGGGTCGCCAGGGCGTCAAGCGCATCTTCGCCAGCACCAAAGAAGGAAAGCAAGGTTGATGGATTTCACCTATTACCCCGGCTGCAGCTTGAGCTCCACCGCCTGCGAATACGACGATTCGGTCAGAGCCGTCTTCGAGGCCCTCGGGGTGGGGCTGCACGAGCTGGAGGATTGGAACTGCTGCGGGGCTTCTTCGGCGCACAGCCTGAACCACGCCCTTTCGCTGGCGCTGCCCTCGCGCAACTTGGCCCTGGCGCAAAAGGCCGGCCGCGACCTGGCGATGCCCTGCGCAGCGTGCTTCAACCGCCACAAGGCGGCCGACCACGTCCTGCGCAGCGACCCGCAGCAGCGCGCCTTCCTGGAGGAAGTGGTCGATTTCACCTTTACCGGCGCGGTAGCGGTGCGGCCGCTCCTGGACGTGATCGGCAACCAGGTCGGGCTGGAGCAGGTGGCGGCGCGGGTGACTCGCCCGCTCAAGGGCCTCAAGGTGGTCGGTTACTACGGCTGCCTGCTGGTGCGCCCACCGGAAGTGACCGGTTTCGAGAATCCGGACAATCCCACCCTGATGAACCGCCTGCTCAGCGCCCTGGGCGCCGAGGCACGCCCCTGGTCCTACGCCACGGAATGCTGCGGCGGCGGCCTCTCGCTGACCAAGTCGAGCCTGGCCGCCAGGATGGTGAGCAGGCTGGCGGGCTGGGCGCGCGAAGCCGGGGCGGAAGCCATCGTCACCAGTTGCCCGCTGTGCCAGGTGAACCTGGAGATGCGCCAGGATGGAAAAACGCCCAAGCTACCCATCTTCTACTTCAGCGAGCTGATCGGCCTGGCTTTCGGCCTGGAGAAAGCCCGCTCCTGGTGGGGCAAGCACCTGGTCAACCCGCTGCCATTACTGCAGACCTTGGCGTTGGCTGGATGAGACACACACCATGACGATTCCCGCAAGCGAGCCCTCTAACGGCAAGAAACCGGTCGGCGCCGCCCTGGTGGTGGGCGCGGGCATCGGAGGCATGCAGGCCTCCCTGGACCTGGCGGAAGCGGGCATCAAGGTCACCCTGTTGGAACGCTCGCCGGCCATTGGCGGCACGATGGCGCAGCTCGACAAGACCTTCCCCACCAACGATTGCGCCATGTGCATCATGTCGCCCAAGCTGGTGGAGGTGGGGCGCCACCTGAACATCGACATCCTGACCACGGCGGAGATTGTAGACATCCAGGGAGAGCCGGGCGATTTCCGGGTGAAGATTCGCCAGCACCCGCGTTACGTCAACCTGGCGGCCTGCACCGGCTGCGGCGATTGCGCTACGGCCTGCCCGATCTCGCGCCTCGACCCGTTCAACGGCAATCTCTCCCAGCGCAAGGCGATCTACAAGCCCTACCCGCAGGCCATTCCCAACGCCTTCGCCATCGAAAAGGCCGGCGTCGCCCCGTGTCGCAACGCCTGCCCGATCAACCAGCGCGCCCAGGGGTACGTCGCCCTGATTCGCGAGGGCCGCTTCGCCGACGCCTACCGCACCATCATCGAGGACAACCCCTTCCCCTCTGTCTGCGGGCGGGTGTGCAACCATCGCTGTGAGGAAGCCTGCTCGCGCAACGAGAGCGACCAGCCGGTGAACATCATGGCGCTGAAGCGCTTCGCCGCCGATTGGGCGCGGGCGCACCCCGAGGAGATTTACCCCACGGCGCCCCCCGAGACAGATCGGCCGCAGAGCGGCAAGAAGGTGGCCGTAGTGGGTTCCGGCCCGGCAGGGCTGACCTGCGCCCAGGACCTGGCGCGTAAAGGGCACACGGTGACCGTGTTCGAAGCGCTGCCCGTTGCCGGAGGCATGATGCGCGTGGGCGTGCCCGAATACCGCCTGCCCTACGACCTGGTGCAGGCTGAGATCGACGCCATATTGCGGCAGGGCGTGGAGCTGATGCTCAACCAGCGCGTCGACGACGTCCCCGGGTTGCTCGAGCAGGGTTACGACGCAGTCTTCCTGGCGGTGGGCGCCCACGCTGGCGTCAAGCTGCCCATCCCCGGCAACGACCTGCCGCAGGTGCACATGGCCACCGATTTCCTGCGCGCCGTCAGCCTGGGGCAGCGCCAGTCCCTGCTCCCCGCGGTGCAGGGCAAGCGCGTCCTGGTGCTGGGTGGCGGCAACGTGGCCATCGACGCAGCCTTGAGCGCCATTCGCCTGGGCGCAAGCTGGGTGGGGATGACCTGCCTGGAGAGCCGCCAGCAGATGCCCTCCCACGATTGGGAGGTGCGCGACGCCGAGGCGGAAGGCGTGCAGCTCTACCCCTCACGGGCTTTCAAGGAGGTCACCACGAGGGATAGCGCTGTGAGCGGGGTGCGCGTCGCCGAGGTCAATTTCCGCGGCTTCGTCGAAGGGCGCCCGGATTTCGACGAAATTCCCGGCACCGAGGCGCTGCTGGAGGCCGATACGGTGATCTTTGCCATCGGGCAGCGCCCCGAGGTGGATTGCCTGCAGGGCGCACTGGAGCTGGAGCGCGGCCGCTTCCCCAAGATCGACCCGGAAACGCTGGCCACCAGCCTGCCGGGCGTCTTCGCCGGCGGCGACGTGGTCACGGGCACCTCCTTCATCGTCAATGCCATTGCCGCCGGGCACCAGGCGGCGCGTTCGATCGACCGCTACCTGAAGGGTGAGCCCCTGCAGACGGAGCTTAAGCGCCCGCCGGCGGTGCAACTGGAGCCGCAGGATGTGCTGCGCCGCCTGGCAGAGGACGAAGCCCACCAGGCGCCGCGCACCGAGACGAAAGCCCGCCCGCCGGCCGAGAGGCGCCTGGACTTCGGGGAGGTGTACGCCGGGCTGAGCGAGGCGGAAGCACGGGCAGAGGCGGCGCGCTGCTTGAGCTGCGGCATCTGCTCCGAATGCCTGCAATGCGCCTTCGCCTGCCGGGCGAACGCCATCGACCACAACCAGGTGGAGGAGACTCTCGAGCTCGAAGTGGGCGCGGTGATCCTGGCGCCGGGATTGCAGCCGGTTCCCGGCGACATCCGCCCGGAATTCGGCTACGGGCGCTACCCCAACGTGGTCACCAGCCTGGAGTTCGAGCGCATGCTGAGCGCCTCGGGCCCCTTCGGCGGCGTCGTGCAACGCCCCTCCGACCAGGCTCACCCGCGCAAGATCGCCTGGATTCAGTGCGTCGGCTCGCGCGATAGCAGTTGCGATCAGGGCTACTGCTCCTCAGTGTGCTGCATGTACGCCACCAAGGAGGCGGTCATCGCCCGGGAGCACGACCAGCGCATCGAGCCGACCATCTTCTACATGGATATCCGCGCCTTCGGCAAGGGCTTCGACGCCTACATCGAGCGGGCGGAACGCGAGCAGGGGGTGCGCTACGTGCGCAGCATGGTTTCAGCAGTCAAGGAGATCCCCGGCTCGCGCAACCTGCGCTTGAGCTACGCCACCTTCGACCCGGATGGGCGCCCGAAGGTACACGAAGAAGAATTCGAGATGGTGGTGCTCTCGGTGGGTTTGAAACCCACCCCCGAAGCCCAGGAGATGGCGCAGCGCCTGGGGGTGCAGTTAAACTCGTTCGGCTTCGCCGAGCCCGCCCATTACCTGCCGGGGCAGAGCTCGCAGGCCGGCATTTTCGTGGCGGGAGCCTTTGGTGAACCGAAGGACATCCCCGAGACGGTAATCGAGGCCAGTTGCGCCGCAGCGCAGGTCTCGGCCCTGCTGGCGGAAGGGCGCGGCAGCCTGACCCGCCAGGCGGTCTATCCGCCGGAGCGGGATGTCAGCCAGGAGGAACCGCGCGTGGGTGTGTTCGTGTGCCACTGCGGGATCAACATCGGCGGCGTGGTCAACGTCCCCGAGGTGGTCGAACACGCCAGCCAGCTCCCCGGGGTGGTCTACGCCGAGCGCAACCTGTACACCTGTTCACAGGACACGCAGGAGAAAATCACCGCCAAGGTGCTGGAGCATAACCTGAACCGGGTGGTGGTGGCAAGCTGCACGCCGCGCACCCACGAGCCCCTCTTCCAAGACACCATCCGCCAGGCCGGTCTGAACCCGCACCTCTTCGAGCTGGCCAACATTCGCGAACAGGACGCCTGGGTGCACCGCAGCGACCCGGCCAGCGCCACGCAAAAGGCCAAAGGGCTGGTCAGCATGGCGGTGAGCAAGGCGTCGCGCTTGAAGCCCATTCAGCGTGGCACCTTCGACGTGCAGCATCAGGCGCTGGTGATCGGAGGCGGCCTGGCAGGCATGACCGCCGCCCTCTCCATCGCTGCGCAGGGCTTCCCCGTCTACCTGGTGGAGCGACAGCCCCAGCTAGGCGGCCACCTGCGCCACATCTTCACCGGCTTCGACGGCAGCGACCCCCAGCAGGTGCTGCAAGCGACCCTGCGGCGCGTGGCGGATGAGCCGCGCATCAGTTTGCTGCTGGAGAGCGAAGTGGTCGAAGTCAGCGGCTACGTGGGCCAATTCACCAGCAAGGTGCGCGACCAGCAGGGGAACCTCCAGGAGCTGAGCCACGGCGTGATCGTGGTCGCCACCGGCGGGCAGGAGATCCCCACCCAGGCGTACGGCTACGGCCAGTTGGAGGGTGTGCTCACCCAGCGCGAGCTGGAAGCCCATTTGAAGGAAGACGCCGGCGCCGACCGGGACACGGTGATGATCCAGTGCGTCGGCTCGCGTGACGACGATCATCCCTACTGCTCGCGCATCTGCTGCTCGCAAGCCATCAAGAACGCCCTGGAGATCAAGCGCCGCGACCAGCAGCGCCCGGTGACCATCCTGTACCGCGATATCCGCAGCTACGGCTTCCGCGAGCGCCTGTATCAGGAAGCGCGCCGGGCGGGGGTGATCTTCCTGCAATACGACCCCGACCAGCCGCCGCAAGTGACCCGCCAGGAAGAAGGCCTGGGTGTGCAGGTGATCGTCCAGCCGGATAACATGCCGGTAACCCTGCGCGCCGGCCAGGTGGTGCTGAGCACCGGCATCGAGGCCGAGCCGGGCAACGAAGCGCTCAGCCGCCTGCTCAAGCTGCCGCTGACCGCCGAGGGATTCTTCCTGGAAGCGCACGTCAAGCTCCGCCCGGTGGATTTCGCCGCCGATGGCGTCTTCCTGTGCGGCCTGGCGCACTCGCCGCGCGGCATGGACGAGACCATAGCCCAGGCGCAGGCAGCTTCAGTGCGCGCCGTGGCGCTGCTCGCCAAGAAGGAATTGACCGCCACCCCGATTATCGCGACGGTGAACCCGCGGCTGTGCTCGGCTTGCGGCCTGTGCGTGGAGATCTGCCCCTACGGCGCCCGCCGCCTGGAACCCGGCATGAGCCATGCCGAAGTGATCGCCGTGCTGTGCCAGGGCTGCGGGGCGTGCATCGTGGCTTGCCCCAACAAGGCCAGCCAGCAGCGCGGCTTCGAGTTCCTGCAGGTGAGCGCCATGATCGACGCTGCCCTGGCCAGAGTGTGAGCGCCCGGCTGGCGAGCGCCTCAGGTAACCGATTCAAGGATTATCAGCGAGAGTGACCATGAGCCAAGACGGTTTCGAACCCAAGATCATCGCCTTCCTATGTAACTGGTGCACCTACACCGGCGCCGACCTGGCCGGCACCAGCCGCTTGCAGTACCCGCCCAACGTGCGCATCATTCGCCTGATGTGCAGCGGGGCGGTCGACCCCATCTACGTGCTCAAGGCCGACCTAGCCGGAGCAGACGGCATTCTGATCGGCGGGTGCCACCCCGGCGACTGCCATTACCAGGAAGGCAACTACAAGGCGCGCCGCAGGGTGATCGCCTTGAAGGAAATCCTGAAGAGCTCGGGGTTCGACGAGAGCCGCATCTGGCTGCGCTGGATCAGCGCCAGCGAGGGCTCGCGCTTCGCAGAAACCGTCCGTGAGATCACCGCAACCTTGAAGGAAATGGGGCCCAACCCGATGAAGGCCGAGTGGGCGGTCTAACGCCGGGAGCAAAGGACGACGAAAGCACGCCTATGGAGACCATCTTAACAGTCGAGAACGGCGATACGCTGAGAGCCCTGCGCGGCTTCCTGAAGGGCCTGCTGCAGGCGGGAGTCGTGGACGCCCTGCTCGTCCCGATGCGCACGCCGAGGGACACGATCACGCCAGGGTTGGTGGTTGACCCGGAACACCTGGCCAGCGCCGACCCCCTGGCGCCGGTGCTGCCGAGCAACGCGGCCACGCTGGCAGGAAAATTGAGCATCCGCGAGCCCCGGGCGAAGGTGGGCGCGGTGCTGCGCGCGTGCGAGCTGCGCGCCCTGGTCGAGCTGGTCAAGATGCAGCAAGCCAACCTGGCGGACATGCTGTTGATCGCTGTGGATTGCGCCGGGACGTACGACGTGACGGCATTCCTGCACAAGCAGGCTGAACAAGCGGGCGACCCCCTGTGGCAGGCTCTTTACCAGGCAGCCAGCTCCCATCCCGATTCCCCAGACCCCGACCTGCGCCTGGCGTGCAGGATGTGCGAACAGCCGGCATACGACCAGGCGCAGATTTCGATCCAGTTGCTGGACGGCGACCCGGGCCGCGGCGTGCGGGTGCGCCTGCCCGATGAGCTGGGCGAGCGCCTGGGGCTAGAGGCGGCCGGCGCTGGCCAGGGCGAGGCACGCCTGGCACGGCTGAGCGCGGCGCGTGCCGCCCAGCGCGACGCTGAGTTTGTCGCCATACGCAGCCGGCTGGAAGAGGGGGAAGGCCTGCAGGGCGTCTTCGCCGCCTGCATCCGCTGTCACAATTGCATGACCGTCTGCCCGATCTGCTATTGCAAGACCTGCGTATTCAAGAGCGCCATCTTCGATCACGAGCCGATGCAGTTCGTGGAGTGGGCGCGGCAGAAAGGCGCTTATCGCCTGCCCGCCGACACGTTGCTCTTCCACCTGACGCGCATGAACCACATGGCGCTTTCCTGCATCGGCTGCGGGATGTGCAG
>JAQUAE010000094.1 GCA_028687395.1 Anaerolineales bacterium
ATAGACCACCTCGCGCAACAGCGCGTTGCGCTCCTTGCCACCCCCCTCGGTGTGGATGATGCGGCTCAATGATGGCTCCTGTCAGGGTGTGGGCGCCAATGGCGCAGGTAACCTGGCGCATTATATCCCATTTTATTGACGGTTGATTGCCACCCGCTTATAATGCCTCTGCCCCGGGAATTGGGGAAGTGCTGGAACTGGCAGACAGGCGTGACTTAGGATCACGTGCCGCAAGGCGTGAGGGTTCAAGTCCCTCCTTCCCCACCAGCGTGAGAACCCATCTTTGCCTGTCAGTGCGGCAGGGTCGCCTGGCGGAGGTGGGCTGTTCATACAATCATCTAACAATAAAATGTTATAATCCCGCCGTTGATTCTTAAGAGGCTCAGCGGTCACTAGCAGAAGGAATTTCGCATTGAAAATCGAGACACAAGAACTGGAAAATCATCAGATCAAACTCACGGTCGAGACCACCGCAGAGCCTCTGGACGCTGCCAAGCATCAGGCAGCGCGCAAGCTTGCCCGGCGCACCAAGATCCCTGGCTTCCGGCCTGGAAAGGCCCCATACGGCATGATCCTGCGCCACCTCGGCGAGCAGGCGATCCTGGATGAGGCCATCGAGATCCTGGTCAACGATATTTACCCCAAAGCCCTCGAGGAAGAAAGGGTAGATCCCTACGGACCGGGCGAGCTGGAGAAAATCGTCAGCATCGACCCGCCTAAGTTCGAATTCCTCGTGCCGCTCAAGCCGAGGATCGAAATCGGTGATTATAAATCCGTCCGCATCCCGTACGAGCCCAAGCAAATCGCTGCCAGTGATGTGGATGAGGTGATCGATAACCTGCGTGAACGGCAGGCATTCATCGAGGCGGTGGATCGCCCGGCAGCCACGGGCGACATCCTCTCCCTGGTGCTGAGCGGGAAGCGTAAAGAGGTCACCGAGGGTGCAGAGGCCGAGATCGTCAAGGAACGTCAGTTGCATGTGCTGGTCAAGGACAGCGAAGACGACCTGGAATACCCCTTCCCCGGCTTCGCCCGCAGCTTGGTTGGCCTGTCCAAGGGGGAGGCCCGTGTCCTTGAACACACTTTCCCGGAAGACTTTTACGTCGAAAACCTGCGCAGCGCCGAAGCGGAGTACACCGTCCGGGTCGAGGAAGTAAAATCGCACGTCCTGCCCGAACTGGACGACGAGTTTGCCAAATCGATTGGCGAGTACGCCACGCTCGACGAGCTGCGCGCTGCGATCCAATCCGAGCTACAGGAGCAAGCCACCGCCGAGTACGATGACGAGTACGGCGAGCAGGTACTGGATGAGGTGATCAAGCTCACTAACATCAAGTACCCACCGCAGATGTTGGAAAGGGAGATCGATCAGGTTATCGAACAACTGGAAGAGCGCCTGCAACAGCAGAAGCTGGATATGAGCCTGTACCTCAAATCCCGGAAAATGACCATGGGCGACTTGCGCGAGGAAGTCAAGCCGGTGGCGGAATCCCGCCTCGAGAAGACGCTGGTGATGCTGGAGCTCTCTGAAGCGGAAGCCATTCGCATCGACGCGGAGGAAGTGCAGGAGGAGACCAACCGCACCATGGACCAGCTATCCGACTATATGGAGGATCGCTCGTTGCCCAAGCGCCTCGAGCAAGAGGTGGTCAGCAACGTGGTCAGCAACGTGATGATGGACATGCTGATCAAGAAGACCATGGTGCGCATGCGCGACCTGGCAAGCGGTCGCATCGCCGCCGCAGAGCAAAGCGAGGAATCAACTCCAGTGGAAACGCCGCCACCAGCGGACTCCACAGCAGATACTGGTGAGAAACCGAAGAAGAAACGAAAGAAAAGAAATGAGGAGCCATGAGCAGTAGCATTCCCACATCCCTGATACCGATGGTGATTGAGACGTCTGACCGCGGTGAGCGGGCATACGATATCTATTCCTTATTGTTGAAGAATCGCATCGTGTTCCTGGGAACCCCCATCAACGACCAGGTATCGAACGTCATCGTTGCGCAACTGCTTTTTCTGAGCAGCGAGGACCCCGAAGCCCCGATTCAGATGTACATCAACTCCCCGGGCGGGATGGTGTACGCCGGCCTGGCGATCTATGACACCATGCAGATGATCCCCAACCCGATCAGCACGCTGGCGGTTGGGATGACGGCCTCCTTCGGGACCGTCTTGCTCACCGCCGGGACGAAAGGCCAGCGTTACGCCCTGCCCCACGCGACCATCCACCTGCACCAGCCCCTGGGCGGTGCCCAGGGCCAGGCGACCGACATCGAGATCCAGGCGCGCGAGATCCTGCGCTTGAAGGACCGCCTGAACGACATTCTCTCCTTCCACACCGGGCAGCCACTGGATGCCATTCAGCGCGACACCGAGCGGGATTTCTACCTGAATGCCCAGGCAGCCGTCGAATACGGCCTGGTTGACCGGGTGATGGAGATACCCGAGACCAAGCGGGCGGTGACAACCGGGAATGGCAAGAAGAGCGCCGCCTGAGCGAGGCGCATGGCTGTGAGAATATCGCCGAGGGAAACCCCTCGGCGTATTCTTAACTCGATGATGACCAGAGAGTCAATTTATGAGCGACCAACCCCTCCCCCGCCCCATCCGCGGCCTGATCCTGGATATGGATGGCGTGCTGTGGCGGCAGAACGAAGCCATCGGCGATCTGCCGGGAATATTCAGCTCGATCCAGGCACGCCGGTGGCGGGTGACGCTGGCCACCAATAACGCCACCCTATCAGTGGCGCAATACCTGGATAAGCTGGCCGGCTTTGGGGTTCACCTGGAAGCAGAGCAGATCGTCAACTCGTCGCTCGCCGCTGCCAACTACCTCAAGCGCCAGTATCCCCAAGGCGGCACCGTCTACGTCATCGGTGAGGAAGGCTTGCTGGCGACCTTGAGGGAGCATGGCTTCCAGCATGGCGAGCAGGACGTCCTGGCGGTCGTGGTGGGCATGAACCGCCAACTGCACTTCAATCAGCTCAGCCGGGCGACCCTGCTGCTGCGCTCCGGCGTGGCGTTTGTGGGCACCAACGCAGACCGCACATTTCCCGTGCCGGAAGGGCTCATTCCTGGCGTGGGAGCTACTCTGGCTGCGCTGGAGGTCGCTAGCGGTGTGCACCCCCGCGTGGTCGGCAAGCCCGAGCCGGAGATGTACCTGGTGGCCATCGAGCGCATGGGCTGCGCGCCGGCCGAGACGCTGGTGATCGGTGATCGGCTGGAGACGGACATCCTCGGTGCGCAGCAATTGGGCATGCAGACCGCGCTGGTACTTTCCGGGGTGACTTCTCCCGAAGCGGCCTCGCGCTGGACTCCCCCTCCCGATTTCATCGCCCCAAGCCTGACAGATTTGATTAAAATGTTGTAAAGTGATGGATCGCCTCCAGTTGCTCTACGACCTGGACCTTGCGGGCTTGACCTCGCTGATGCAAGAGTGGGGCGAGCCGGCCTATCGCGCTTCACAGGTCTGGCAGGGTCAGTACAGGAATCTGTGGGTGATTCCCGAGCAATTCACCTCCCTGCCCCTCCCGCTCAGGACAAAGCTGGCGGAGGTGTTCCTGTTTTCTTCCTTGCATCCGGCGCAGGAATTCGTATCCCAGAACGGGGAAACGCACAAGACCCTCTTCAGGTTGCACAACGGCGACGCCATCGAAACGGTGCTAATGCGCTTCCGCAAACGGCGCACCTTGTGCATCTCCACCCAGTCCGGGTGCGGGATGGGCTGCGTCTTCTGCGCCACCGGGCAGATGGGATTGCAGCGCAGCCTGAGCGCCGGCGAAATCGTCGAGCAGGTGCTCTACTACGCCCGGAAACTGGCTGTTGTCAATGAGAAGGTGACCAACGTCGTGGTGATGGGGATGGGAGAGCCCTTCCATAATTACGAAGCGACGCTGGCAGCCATCCGGCGCCTCAACCACCCGGCGGGATTCAACCTGGGAGCCAGGCGCTTCACTATCTCCACAGTCGGCCTGGTGCCAATGATCAGGCGCTTCACCGAAGAAGATCACCAGATCAACCTGGCTGTCTCGCTGCACGCAGCCAATGATGAGCTGCGCTCAGCGTTGATCCCCATCAATAAGAAATATTCGCTGGATGTCTTGATTGCGGCTTGCCGGGAGTACGTCGCCAAGACCCACCGGCGGATCACCTTCGAGTGGGCCTTGATTCGTGACCTCAACGACAGCCGATCTCACGCCCGGCAACTGGCTGACCTGGTGCAAGGGATGACCTGCCACGTCAACGTCATACCGCTCAACCCCACCCAGCGCTATGCCGGGCAGGCGACCACGATGGAACGCGCCAGGGAATTCAAACTGGAATTGGAATCCCGCGGGATTCCCTGTACAATTCGAATCAGGCGAGGTATCGATATCGCTGCAGGATGCGGCCAGCTCGCCATCCAGGCGTAAGGATCAGGTAAGAGAGGGAGACGGGTATGGCAAATCAAGTCGTGCGTTTGAATTACCCGGCCGCCTTGCTCAGCGTGCCGATCATCAACCAGTTGATCCGCCAGTATGAGATCACCGTGAACATCCTCAAAGCACACATCGATACCGACCAGCACTGGCTCGAGGTGCAACTGGCGGGAGAGCCTGCCGTGCTTGGGGAGGCCATCGAGTGGCTGAAAGGGCAGGGCATTGACATCGAGGTGATGACCGGTTGAGTGAGCTTGGTCTTCCTCGCCCTGGCAGGTTGAATCCACTCCCGACAGGATGGGCGCTATGAAAGCAATGGTGGTATTGAATCCGTATGCCAACCGCTGGTACGCCTTGAAGAATAAGGAGAACGTCGAGGCGGCTCTGTCCAGGCACGGCGTAGCGTACGAATTGCAGCTCACGGATGGCCCGAACCAGGGAATCGACATCGCCGCCCAAGCGGTCCGGGAGGGCTACACGCCGATCATCGCTGCTGGGGGTGACGGGACGATAAACGAGGTGGTCAATGGGATCATGCAGGGCGGCGCCTCGATTGATGCGGACCGCCTGCCGCCCCTGGGAATCCTCCCCCTCGGCTCAGTGAATGACCTGGTGCACAACCTGGGCTTGCCAACCACGATCCCCGAAGCGGTGGAGGTTATCTCCCGCGGCCGGACCAGGCGTATGGACCTGGGCATGGTCAACGGCCGCTACTTTGCCAACAATTCAGCCATCGGATTAGAGCCGTCCATAACCTTGATACAGGAGAAGATAACCCGAGTGCGCGGCACGCTGCGCTATCTCCTGGCTACCCTGCTTGGCGTGGCGCGAAATCCGAACTGGGAGGCGACCGTAGCCTGGGATGGCGGCGAGTATCACGGGCCGATCTCATTGGTAACCGTGGGCAACGGGCCGATGACTGGAGGTGTCTTTTACATGACCCCTCACGCCGATTTATTCGATGGCCGCTTGACCTTCGTATACGGCTACCTCCCCACCCGGCGCCAAATCCTGAAGGCGCTGCCCAGGACGATGAAACCGGGTGCGGGGAGTTACGTCGAGCTGCCTGCCATTCACGAGGTGCACGCCGACTGGCTGCGCATCCGCGCCACCACCCCTACCCCACTGCATACGGATGGGGAAATCCAGGAGCACGATGCCCAGGAAATGGAATATTCAATCCGACCCGGAAGTATCTCCGTACTTTTGGGATAAATAGTAAAATTCGTGCCATGGAAGTCAGAATCGCAGTCTCAAAGATACGCAAGTACGCTACGTCCGATAGCGGCGATACCGTTGAAGTGGTCGAACGGCCGAATGGTGGTTTATCCGTGGTCATGGCTGACGGGCAGACTTCCGGCAAAGGGGCAAAGACTGTCTCTACGATGGTGGTCAGGAAAGTGGTGGCACTCCTGGCGGAAGGCGTGCGAGACGGCGCGGCGGCGCGGGCGGCCTCCGACACGCTGTTCACTGAACGCGGCGGGAAGGTATCCGCCACGCTGAATATCCTCTCTCTGGACATGCTCACCAAGACGCTAGTCATCACGCGCAACAACCCTGCCCCGGTCTTGCTGGCCAGCAACGAGAAGATGAAGGTGATGTCGGAGCAGTGCTCGCCGATCGGGACATATCGCGACACCCGCCCGGTCATCACGGAAGTGCCCCTTGAGGTGGGTCTGACGGCGGTGGTCTACACGGATGGGCTGGTCAACGCCGGCTCACGTTACGGGCAGACCATGGACGTGGCCACCTGCCTGGAGAACTACCTGGAAGAGGAGGACCCCTCGCCTCAGGATATCGCCGATGATTTGCTCGCCCACGCCGTCCGGCTGGATCGCGATCGGCCAGGGGACGACATCAGCATTGTCGTCTTGCGGGTGAGCAAGCACAAAGGGGACAGCGTGCGCCGGATGAGCGTGCGCTTGCCCTTATCCAGTTAAATTAAAGGTGGGCTGATCTCGTGAAGACTTACGCCTCCCCTTGACCTGCGCGCCCCGCCGAAAGCGCCGGGCGATCACATTGGCATCGTGGGTCCGTGCGCGGCAGGAAAGACGACCCTCATCGCCGGGCTGACCAGACTCGGCGTCAACGCCCGGCACATCGCCCAGGAGCACTCCTACGTACAGGACATGTGGCGGCGCATTTCCAACCCCAGGTGGTTGGTCTACCTCGACGTCAGCTACTCCGTTGCCACGCGACGCAAACACCTCGATTGGACGGAAGCCGAATACCTGGAACAAACCCGCCGTTTGGCGCACGCGCAGCGGCACGCCGACCTGATCATCCCCACCGACGAGTTCACCCAACAGCAAGTGCTGGAGCGCGTCCTCACTTTCCTGCGCGAGAAGGGTCTCGGTTCGGGGTGAGGTTCTTGTGCACAGCTTCACGCACAGCCTGCTTAAATAGACAATCTATTTATTTGGGAGTATAATGCTGGCTTGCCAGTCATGCGCTGGGAGCTGCACCAGTTGTTGGCTGGCATTTGCTTGAATCGGAGGCCGTAATCTCATGACAAAAC
>JAQUAE010000095.1 GCA_028687395.1 Anaerolineales bacterium
GGCTGTACGTGCGTGTCCCCTATGATCCGGTCAGCGACCGCGAGGTGGACGACGCCTCCCTGCTCATCCAGCATGGGCGTTATTACACCCAGGATAACTACCCCGACATCGAGCTGTTCGCCTCGGCTGGCACCCTGGTGCGCAAGTTCGCGCCGGATTACCTGCTGGTGCACCCCATGGGCATGGACTACACCGGCGAGGCCTACGGCGCCGATTCAGCCGAGTACCGCAACCAGGCCATCCGCCAGGACATGATCCTCTCCACCCTGCTTTTAGAGTGGATGGGGGCGGGGTACACCGTCCTGGTTACCGGCGATCACGGCATCAACGCTGATAAGCTGCACGGTGGCATCACCCCGGATGTGCGCGAGGTGCCTCTGTTCCTCATCCGCCCCGGCGTCGAGGGGCTGGGCGATACCGGCAAGGTCGTCAGCCACCTCCAGATCGCCCCCACGGTGTGCAAGCTCCTGGGGGTGCCCATCCCAGCCACCATGAAAGCCTCGCCTGTTGTGTGAAGCGTGAACACCGCCGGGAAAGTGACCGGCGGTGCTTTGTCATTTATCGGGGGTGGTTGCGTGTGCCTACCTCGGGAGAGCGTCTGGAGGTTGCCGGCGTTCAGGCTATCTCTTTGATGATCTCCCCCAGGCGCTCGATGGCGCGCTCCGCTTCCGCAGACCAGAAGGCCGCGTTCAGGCGGATGAAGTTGCGGTATTGGTTGGTGGCGGAGAAAATGTAGCCGGGGGTCAGAGTGATGCCAGCTTTCAAAGCCTGGCGGTAAAGCACCAGTGAATCGACCTTCTCAGGAAGCTGCACCCACAGAACGAAGCCTCCGGTCGGCCGTGTGATGCGCGTCTCCTTGGGAAAGTGGCGCATGATGGCCAGGGACATCTGGGCGACGTAGCGGGCGTAGACGCGGCGGATGTGACGCAGGTGGTGGTCGTAGCCGCCGCTCTCCAGGAAACCGGCGATGGCCAGTTGGGGCAGGGTGGCGGTGGCGATGTTGGCGGTGAACTTGAGCCACTCTACGGTAGGCTTCAACCTGCCGGGCGCCACCCAACCCACGCGGTAACCCGGCGCAATTTCCTTGGAGAAGGAGGAACACAGCATAACCAGCCCCTTGCGGTCGTAAGCCTTGGAAACGATCGGGCGCTTGCCACTGTGATAAAGTTCCCCGGAGATGTCGTTCTCGATCAACGGCAGGTCGTACCTGGCCAACAACTCGACCAACTCCTTCTTTTTCTCGTCTGGCATGCAACTCCCCAAGGGATTGTTGAAATTGGGCACCACCAGGCAGGCTTTCACAGGCGTGTGCTCCACGGCGAAGCGCAGCGCCTCCAGGCTGATGCCCTCGCGGGGGTGGGTGGGTATTTCCAAGGCTTGAACGCCGAGCGACTCCATCAACTGCAGAATGCCGAAATACATCGGCGATTCGATGGCCACCGTGTCGCCCCGATGGCAGACGGCGCGCAGGCACAGGTCGATGGCTTCGATGCAGCCGGAGGTGATGACGATGTCGTTCGGGGAGAGGCTGCAGCCGGCGTTGACCGCCCGCTGCGCGATCTGCACGCGCAGGGCTTCGCACCCAGGCGGGAAGACGTACTGGTTGCTGCGCGGTTCGTTATGCCGCGCCAGAGAGGCCATGATGCTGTTCAGCTTACGGGTCGGCACCAGCTCCGGGTTGGGCACCGCGGTGCCGAACTGCGCCAGGTTGGGGTTCTCAGCGTCGCGCAGCACCATCATGGTCAGCTCGTGGATGCTCACCTGGCTGGGATCTGGCTCGGGCGAGGAGATCTCGGGTTCGGGCAACCCGGAAGGCAACTGGGTGCGCACGTAATAGCCGGATTGTGGGCGCGCCTCGATCAGCCCTTGATCCTCCAGCAAGTAGTACGCCTGCAGCACAGTGGTGACGCTGACTCGCTTCTGCTGGCTCAACTGGCGGACGGAGGGAATGCGATCGCCAGGACGAAAGGTGCCGGTCTCGACCAGGTGAGCGATATTTTCCGCCACCCGTTCGTAAAGTGGAGCACCCCGTCCGGAGGGGCTGGCTGCTCTCAGGCTCAACTCGACCTCCTTTCCTGCGGTACAGTAATCCACGCAGGTAATAAGTACAGTCGGTAAATCTATAAACTGTTATGAATACAATTCATATAATTTACATCTGTTATTATATCCGGATTTCTTGTAGAATGTAAGCGTATCAATATCGAAGTTTATTGTAGGGAATGTTCAAGGAGGTATCCGATGTCAATCAAGATGAGTGGTGTTGACTCAGACCTTTACCGCCAAATCACTGCCGAGGGCGAAGCCTTCGATTTATCCGGTTACGGCCGGGTCATCACTCTGCCCCAGTGGGGCCTGCAACGCCTGGAGGGCGATAGCGTCGGCGCAGTTGTCCAATGCTTAAGCGGCAGGCTGTGGGTGACGCAGGTGGACGATTTCGACGATTATTTCCTGGAACCCGGGGAGGCTTTCGTTGTCACCCAACCCGGGCTGGTGTTGGTCGAAGCGCGGCGGGATTCGTCTTTCCGCATCACCTCGCGCAAATACCTGCCGTTGCTGCAATACAACACGAATTGAATCAATCCAGGTACGGCTGCCTACATTGGTCGCACAGGATCTCGGCCTTGATGAGGATCGAGCGCTTGATTTGGATGGCGCGCGGGGGCATGCAGCTACAACAGGCGGTGACGTACGGATCGTCTTCTTCGGAGCGCGCCATCAAGCCGTCCACGAGCAAGATGGCTTTGATCAGGCCGTTATACTTGCGGATCGCTTCACTCAGCGCGGCCAGGGCTGCCTCCCACTTTTGAATCGCCTCGGGAGCCAGGGCCCAGCGCGTACAGGCCGCGGCGTTATCCCGCAAGGAAATCAGCCCAAAGGCGCGCGGTGGGCAGGTATACCACGGCGAGAAACGGCACACATTCTCCATGACTTCCAGCAGGATGTTGACCAGCACGCTCTCCGCGGCCTGATCCGGGATGGAGAGGTTGGTCCCCGAGAACAGTTCGCGCAAGTCCGGCATCCTGCTGCTGGCGTCGTACGCGCGGGAGACGGCCAGCCAGGATTGTTCCAGGCAATCATGGAACTGTTCCACAGGGTCCAGGGTTCTTTCCGGCGTATGGTTTAGCGGCATCTTGGACCTCCCCGAGGCGAATAAGGAGGAAAGTGCGTCTTAATAACAGGTCGGGATATCCGATCTCCTGGCGTGGTTGGCCTGGCGAGCAGGTTAATGCTCAGCCAGCAGGTGCTTTTCCTGGAGCAGGGGTCGTGGGTCGACCAGGTTCTTGTGCAGCGCGGCAGATCTTTCTGGCAGACCGAGGGCTACGGCCATCAATTGGGTGAAGTACAAGATGGGCATGGGCGCTTCCAGGCTCATCTGGAACTGGCGTGCGTCCAGGTTGGTGTGGCAGAGCGGGCAGGCGACGACGATCGCCTCCGCTCCAGCCAGGCTGGCCTGCAGGATCAGGTTGGCGCTCAAGTTCAAGACGATGCCGGGGCGCACCAGGGAATGTGCCGCCCCGCAACACGCCGTCTTGTAGGACCAATCGACGACTTCAGCGCCCAGGGCGCGCATTAGCTCGTCCATTTCCGTGGGATTCTCGGGGTGGGAGGCAGCGGTCACCTCAGGTGGGCGGGTGAGCAGGCAGCCATAGTAACACGCCAGGTGCAGCCCCTGGAGCGGCGTCTTGGTTTTCGCTTCCAGCTTCTTGAGCGCATCGTGGTTCAGCAAGGTGTCGTACAACGTATTCACCTGCACACGGTCTTCGTAAGGCCGGCCGAGGGCTTTCTCTACCCTCCGGCGAGCGTGAGGGTCGTGGCGAATTTCGTGCAAGGCTGCCTTGTGCCTGTTGAAGCAGGCGGCGCAGGGCATGGTGACCTCCTCGAAGCCGCTCTGTTCGATCAGGGACAGGTTCTGCATCGGCAAGCGCAAGGCTGCCTCGGGGTCGGCGCGGTGCGCCGCCGAGCTCCCGCAGCACACCCAGCCGCGGGGTTCGACCAGGTTCAGGTCTAACGCCTGGCAAACTGCCTGGGTAGAGATGTTGAACTCGGTGGCGGTGGTGTGCAGCGAACATCCGGGGTAGTAAGCGATGGCGCCGCTGATGGCGGGGAGGGGTTTAACCTTGCTCGGCGGGCGGCTGGGTTTGGGTAGGAAGCCTACCTTCATCTTCTTGAGCATACGCGTGTACAGGTCGACGTCATCCAGCAAGCTGTGTGGGTTACGCAGCTTCATCTCGATCATCAGCCCCGGCTCGTAAGACCGCCCCCAGATGCGCAGCTCGCGCAAGAAAGCCTGGTTGAAGATGTTCACTTCCGGGACGCGCGGCTTGATACCGCGTTTGAGTGATTCACGCGCCAGGAATTCCATGATCGCCGGGATGTTCAGGTTTTGTGGGCAGCGCGTGTTGCACGTCTGGCAGGAGGCGCACAGCCATGGCGTCTGGGCGTGCAGGGCAATGTCCTCCTGTCCCAGTTGCAGGGCGCGCATCACCTGGTTGGGTTGCCAGTCGAAATATTCCCCCACTGGGCAGCCGCTGGTGCATTTGACACACTGGTAGCACAGGTACACGTTTTGCCCTAATTCATCCTGGATGAGTTGGGCTAGCTCTGTGCGGATCGTGGTCACCTCGGTTGTGGTGGTACCATTGGCTTTCATTGGCGCACTCCTGTTAATTCAACCTTCACGCGACCGCTTTTTCAGCCACCATGGGCCGCGGGTAAAGCCCGGCGCCCTCCACGATCGGTTTGACGGCCTCTTCCCACTCGATCGCCATGATGTGCACCCCGGCAACGCCCTCGATCTGGCGCAGTTGTTGGATCAGCTCGATGCAGATCTGGATTCCGGTTTCTTTGTACGCATCGGCACGCGCTTTTTTCTCCTCTTTGGTGATCTCCTCCTTGCTCTTGCCTGCCCAGGGCTTACCGGCAGCTTCCATGCGCTCGATCAATGCGTCGGGCACCAGGATGCCGGGCACGCTGGTCTTCATGTAGCGCGCCATGGTGGGCGTTTTGAGCGGTCCAACGCCAGCCAGGATGAAGGCTTGTTTGTGCAGGTCGAGCTGGCGCACTTTTTCCATGAACCGGGCAAACGCGGGAACGTCGTAGACCAGTTGTGTCTGGATGAAGTTTGCCCCAGCGTTGATCTTTTTCGCCAGGCGATAGGGACGGAATTCCACCGGGTCGGCAAAGGGAGCTGCCGCCGCGCCGATGAAGAAGCGGGGTTCTGGCCCGCTAAAAGCATCCCCGCTCTGGAAGACGCCCTCATCCCGCATGCCCTTGACGATTTGGATGAGCTGGAGGGAGTCGATGTCGAATACATTGCGCGAGTTCGGGTGGTTGCCGAAGGTCTGGTGGTCGCCGGTCAAGCACAAGAGGTTGCGCATCCCCAGGGCGTAAGCGCCCAGCAGGTCGGCCTGTATAGCCAGGCGGTTGCGATCCCGGCAGGTCATCTGGATCACCGCTTCCAGACCTTCTTGAATGACGATGGCGCCGGAGGCGATGCTGGACATGCGCACGATGGCTGTCTGGTTGTCGGTGATGTTGACCGCGTCGCAGTATCCCTTGAGCAGGGCCGCTTTCTTCTTGATCACCTGGGGGTCGGCGCTTTGGGGCGGGCCCAGCTCGGCGGTGACGGCAAAGTGGTTGGCCCGCAGGACCCTTTCCAGGTTAGAACCCACCAAATAACCATTCCCACTCGTTGGTGTCGTCATGGCTTACTCCTCCTCCTTCGCCAGGCGAAGGTCCTCACGCACGATCTTGCGCGGCCCGCCATCGCGTGCGGCCCGCCAGTTCTTGGGCGGTTGAATCTCCATCAAGACGTCGAGCTTGCCCATCCCGGTGAGGCGGTCGTAAATCAATTGCCAGGCGCAGGGCGTCTCCGGGTTGACCTCGCAGTGCCCTCCTTCGGACCCGCCGCACGGGCCGTTGAGCAACGACTTCGAGCAGCGCGCGATGGGGCAGATCCCGCCCGTGAGGCCGAGAATGCAATCCCCACAGGCGGCGCAGCGCTCCGCCCACACGCCTTGTTCGGTGGGCATGCCCATGAAGCTGGTGTTCAGCCCGGGCACAACCCAGGTTTCCGGGAAATGTTCCGCGATGGCCTGGACACCCACCCCGCACCCCAGGGAGAGCACCACGTCGGCTTCCTTGACCTGCTCGGCGATCTGGTCCAGGTATTCCCATTCACACTGGCGCTGCACGGTAACGTCGCTCACCTGGCGGGAGTTGCCATCCAGCTTGAAGGCCATGCGCAGTGAGCTGGCAGTGATGGCAGCCTCACGCGCCCCTCCGGCAAAACACACCGTGACGCAGGTGCCGCAGCCCACAACCAGCACGTTCTCGCCGCCCCGCGTCAGGCTTTTCAATTCGTTGAGTGGTTTTTGGTCGGCCACAATCATCTTTCACTCTCCGTGTGTCGATCTCCAAGCAAGTCCGAGCGCAAGGGGTTCTTCCCCATGGTTTTAATGCGCTCAGTCATTTGAGTGGCGGCAGCCACAAATTCGCCGGCCATCGCCGAGGATAAATTCACCATCTCCACGCGTTCGGGTTCGAGGCCGATCTGCTGGAGGATGTTGCGCACGTGTTCCACCCTGCGCCTGGCGTTGGCATTACCTTCCAGGTAATGACAGTCGCCGGGCAGTCAACCCGCGACCAGGACGCCGTCGGCGCCGTCCTCGATCGCCCTGAGCGCCATGAGCGTGTCCAGCTTTCCCGTACAGGGCAGCAGGACGATCTTGATAGCAGGCGGGTATTGCATGCGTAAGCCGCCTGCCAGGTCGGCTGCGGCGTAGGCGCAATGTTCGCAACAATAGGCGATGATGTGATACCCGTTTGTTTCCATAACGCATGGCTCCTCTTGGTGAGAGTCAATCCAATAAGTGATCTAATCCGCCGGCTGCAGAGCA
>JAQUAE010000096.1 GCA_028687395.1 Anaerolineales bacterium
GGTTGGAGGTGTGTTCACCCAGGTGATCCAGCGTCGCGTTGATCCCCTTTTCGTTCAACTTTTTAACCACCTGAATCGCATCCTCCAACTTCTCGCCAGAGATAAAGCGGGAGGCAGCGCGCCAGGCAAAATCCCACTCCGTGACCATCCGCCGCGCCCACGCGGCTTTAGAAAGGTAAATGAAAAAGGCTCGAAACATATTTTTTCCTCAGCGTCTTGGTGGAGAAATCATCGCTCGGGAGGCTGCTCCCAATTGAGTCATCCGTTGCCAACGACAGTCGTTCGTCTGCGCCCCCGCGCCCCCGGCATCCGGATTGATGGCCAGCCCTCGTGCTGTTGGGCGAACGCCGCCGCAACCAGGTCTCGGCATGCGTGTATTTTAACACAAATTGCCCTTCGCTCGCCGTCCGTTAGCCTTCCAGCGCCTGATTTCCCCTGGCATATATCTTGCAACAGATTATAATAGAAAGACAGAACAGGTGCTTACTATGCTGCTGCAAACACAACTCCCCCTTCTGCGGCCTCAGACCACTGCCCACCTGGCGCAAACCATGACCTTGCTGGGGCTGACCGCTACCGAGCTTTACCAGAAGATCGAAGCAGAACTGGCCACCAACCCGGCGTTGGAATTGCTCGAGGAGCGCTATTGCCCAAATTGCCGCCGCAAGCTGGTCGCCTCTGGCCCCTGCCCGGTTTGCAGCCAGCCGCGCACGCTCGACAACTCTGACCCGATCGTCTTCATCTCGGCGCGCGAGTACTTCCAGTTTTCCGGGATGACTTCCGCCGAGGAAGAAAAAAGCGACGACGACTTCATTGCGGATTGTGAGGATTTGCCGACCTACGTGTTGCGTCAGATCGCACCGGAGCTCGATCCCCAGGATTACAGGCTCACCGTGCACATCCTGGCCAACCTGGACGAGGACGGCTTGTTGAGCCTCTCCAACCTCGAGATCGCGCACTACCACCACGTCCCGATAACGCGGGTGGAGAACATCCTGCGCATCATCCAGCGCGCCGACCCGGTCGGCGTGGGCGCCCACTCGCCACAAGAAGCGTTGCTCGTGCAACTGGAGGCGCTTGGCGAGACGCAAGCAGTGCCCCCACTGGCCAGCAAGCTGATTACCGAAGGCCTGGAGCTCCTCGGACGGCGGCAGTACAGTGAACTCGCCGGCCTGCTGGGGGTTTCCAGCCATAAAGTGCGCGAAATCGCCCAATTTATCACCCAGAACCTCAACCCATTCCCCGGCCGGGCGCACTGGGGCGATATCCACCAGTCCACAGCAGCCGAACCGAAGGCCTATTACAACCCGGACGTGCTGATCAAGCGCCTCTCCGAGAAGGAGGAAGAGAGTCCCCTGGTCGTCGAGGTGATCTCGCCCCTGGCGGGCAGGCTCAGGGTGAACCCCGAATACCGTCAGGCGCTGCAGGAAGCCCCAGAGGATAAAGTCGCTGAGTGGATGGAGCATTACGAAAGGGCGTCCTTGCTGGTGAAATGCCTGCAACAACGCAACCACACCATCATGCGCTTGATGGCTCGCATCGCCCAGTTACAGCGCATGTTCATTCTGAAGGGCGATGACCACCTGGAACCGGTGACGCGCGCCCAAATCGCCCAGGAACTGGGCGTGCACGAGTCCACCATTTCGCGCGCGGTGGCCAATAAGACGGTACAATTACCCAACGGCAGGATCATCCCCCTGAAGAAGTTCTTCGACCGCAGCCTGCACATCCGCACGGAGATGTTGAAGATTATCGAGGTGGAAACCAAGCCGCTCACCGACACCCAGATTGCGCACTTGCTCAGCGAGCGCGGTTATCCCATTGCCCGCCGAACCGTGGCCAAGTACCGCTCCATCGAAGGAATCCTACCCGCTCACTTGCGTTCAAGCAACCGTCTGGCTGTTGCGTGACCAATCAACCCAGGATGAACCACGTGAGAGAGGAATGAGGCTGGTCTCATATCTTGGTAAGCTCTTCTTCCGCGGCGTTTCTCCCGGAGCAGACGAGATCGAGGACCTGCTCAACCTATCCCCCTGCGCCGCGCTGCTTGTCGACATCGCCCAGCGCAGAGTGATCGCAGCCAACCTCAAAGCCTCAGGACTGAGCGCCTATACGCAGGCCGAACTGCTTCAGATGACGCTCGAACGTCTCATCCACCAACCCGACCAGGATGACCTCAGCAAGGCCTCGCAAGGGCTTCCCGCCTCCCAAACCGTCGAACTGATCAAAAGAAACCGCTCATTGCTGCAGGTGCAGGCTACCTTCACTCCCCTGCCCTCCAGGCGAAAATGGGGCCTGCTCGAATTGGAACCGCTGGCCACGGTGTACCAGCGCGAACGCCAGCGCTCCTGGGTGCCGCAATTGTGGGAGGTGTTGCGCGAGTATCACGCCACCATGCAGGCCGACGATCCGGAAGCCGCGCTCCAATCCATCCTTAACATCGCCCACACCCTGACCGGCGCCGACAACCTGTGCGTCTACCAGGCGCAAAGCCGGCCGCCTGGTCTCCAGCGTTACGCCAGTTCCGGCAAGATTGACGAGCTGCCCGAGCGGCTTCCCGCTGAGGAACTGGGCCACCTGAAAACGCCGTATATCTGGCTGCCCGGTAAACGGGTGACCTCCAGCCTGCACAAGATCGCACTCACCAACAAGCTCGCCTACCTGGCCACTCACCCGTTGGGAGAAGCCCACGCCCTCATTGGTGTGCTGGTCATCTGCAGCGACAAGGTCCTCCCCGACGAGCTAGGGCCGGAGAACCTCGCCCTGCTGGCGAACACCATCCACGCTACCTTACAGCAAAAAGTGCGTAGCAAGTCGCTGCTTGAAGAATTGCAAGCGCAAACCGTCCAGAGCCAGGTAGCTCAGGCAATTCTCGATTCCACCCAGGATGGGGTCATCCTGGTCTCGCCCTCCCTGACCATCCAGCGGTTGAACACTGCCGCGGAGGGCATCCTGGGTTACACCTCGGCTCAGGTGTGTGGCCAGCCGGTTACGAAAGTCCTGATCGGAAACGACGCTCTGATGTCCTACATTTCAATGGCGCGGGATGGCATCCCCACCCAGCGCATGCAAAACTACCGGCTGTTTCGTCGTTCTGGGGCCTCCTTCCCTGCGGAAATCAGCTTTATCCCACTTCAGGCGAATGGAGACAACCAGGGCGTGGCAATCATCCTGTGCGACCTCTCGGATAAGGAAAGCCTGGAGGTGCACAACCAGGAGTTGGAGAAACGCGCTTATCTTGGTGATATCGTTGCCATGTTCGCCCACGACATACGCAACCCGATCAACAACATCAGCAGCCGCTTACAGTTGATCGCCTCCAGCATGGCCGAGGAGGACGCCAACCGCGACGAAATCATCAGCCTGGAAGGCGAATTCGATCAGTTGGGCAAGACCATGAACACCATCGTCGCCAACGCCCAGGTGGTGCAATACAGCATGGAGCCTCTCGACCTGACCGCCTTGATCAAACGACAGGTCGATCGTATGCAATTCAAGGTCCGCCAGGACGACATTCAAATCAACCTGCAGGTCGAGCCTCCCATCCCCCTGATCATGGGCGATAGCCGGGCGCTGGAGCGCGTTTTCAGCAACCTGATCGATAACGCCTTGAACGCCATGAAGGGTGAAGGAGGCACCCTGGTGGTGAAGCTCCACCAGGTTCAGGAGCAGAACGAGCGCTTCTTCGTCGAGGTGAGCGTGGCGGATAGTGGTCCTGGCATCCCCAAAGACATCCAAGCCAAGATCTTCCAGCCCTTCTTTACCACCTCCAAATCCGGAAGCGGCCTGGGACTGGCCATCACCCAACGCTTCGTCGAAGACCACAAGGGAAGCATCTCGGTTAAGAGTTTCCCCGGCGGGACTATTTTCTTCGTGCGCTTCCCTATAATCGACAACCTGGCTCGCTGAACCCCTCTTGAGTGAATTGGTTTGCGTTCTCTGTGAAGCGCGCCGATACGGCATTACCGCTGGCGCAGGCCTCCGGCAATAAATCGCCTCACTAGGGTAAACCCATTTCTAATCCCCACAGGGAAAGAACCGGGTACAATACAGCACAACCCAGCCATCCATGGGGTCAAGCCGAAAGTCACTCCAACCAGCATCGTCGAAGATAACCCAGCGAGGTCACTATGAGCTTTTCTGTATTGATTGTCGAGGATGACGCCAGCTTTCGCCACACCCTGCACACCTACCTGGAGAAGAAAGAGTACGAAGTGTTCGAGGCGGACACCCTGGAAAAAGCTCGGGAGCACATCAAAAAGGGCGAAGCGGATATCATCCTGTTGGATGAAGGGCTACCGGATGGCAGCGGCATGCTCCTGCTGGAGGAGACCATGCGCATGCCGTTCCACCCGCCGGTGATCATCATTACCGGCCATGCGGATGTCGAGCTAGCCGTCTCAGCGATGAAGATCGGCGCCTTGGACTTCCTGCTCAAGCCACTAAAGAAATTCGACAGCCTGGAACAAACCCTGACCAAGGCGACTGATATGGTCTCCATGCAACGTGAGCTGGCTCATGTACACAAATCCCAGTTCGATGATCTGGATTTCGTCATCGGACACTCGCCGATCATGCAGGAGCTCTACCAAAATGCTCAGCGGGCAGCGCAAGCGTGTGTATCGGTGTTGATCACCGGAGAAACCGGAACGGGTAAAGATGTGCTGGCTAAAGCCATTCATAAAATGGGGCCGCGGGCGGGAAAGATGATGGTCGATATCAACTGTCCGGCTATTCAGGACACGGTGATCGAATCCGAGCTGTTCGGTTACGAACCGGGCGCGTTTACCTCCGCCGTGGAGCGCAAGCACGGCTTGATCGAGCTGGCGGATGGAGGCATCCTGCTGTTGGATGAAATCGCCTCGATGAAAATCGAGTCCCAGGTCAAGCTGCTGCGCGTCCTGCAGGAACGCACCTTATGGCGGGTAGGTGGAAAGGTGCCCATTAAGGTGGACGTGCAGGTGATCGCCATCTCCAACCGCAATTTGAGAGCCTTGATCGAAGCTGGCCAGTTCCGCGATGATCTGTATTACCGCTTGAAGGTGGTCGACCTGGAAGTGCCCCCCCTGCGCAAGCACAAGGAGGACATCCCCGAATTGATCGGCCGCTTCGTCGATCGCTACAGCCGGCATGCTGGGCTCAACATCACCGGTGTCACCCCGCGCGCCATGGAAGCCCTGATGGCTTACGATTGGCCAGGGAATATACGTGAGCTCGAGTTCAGCATCTCGCGCGCGGTGACCTTCTGCGACGATGAGCTGATCGACCTGCCCCATTTGCCCAAGGACGTCATCGACCATTCCTGACCAGAATAGCACCGCCAGGACGAGCCGCCCTGTTCGTGAGGGCGTTTATGGCTTGTTACGGATGGAAAAATCGCCCTGCACGCAGTATTCTCCCCCGATGGTGAGCGGCGTGCAAACCTGGTATGGTATGAGAGTATTGTTGGGTGCGTCGATTGGGCGCAAGCGCAGCGTGGTCCAACCGTCTGCCCCTGTGGGGGGAAAATCGTAGCTCCTCATCTTGCTCTTTGGCAGTTGGACAACCAGCCGCACCTGGGCATTGGCTTTGGGCTGCTGGTTTTCCAGAACCTGGACGCTAATCTTCTGGCGCTGGGCGGGTTTCACCCACTCCTGACCCTCGGTGACCAGCAAGGTGGTCTCCTGGGCGTTCGGTGAGGGCTGAGCCAGCATGTCGCGGTACAGGTCGACCAATTCCTGATCGGGATTGCCGGTTTCGCCAGCGCCCGTCTCTCCGGGCAGGGGTTCCGCACCGTTCACCGTCTCATCCACCCAAAGCTGCCCGTTGAGTTGGGCGTACAGGTAGCCCAAGGGGTAAGGCCGCACCCGCATGGGTTCCAAAGCCCCATCATCCAGCTCCAGGCACAAGTTCACGAAACACTGGCGCTTTATGTCGCGGCCCAGGTCCATTAGCTCACCGATCGGCGCCCCGGAGACCGAGAGACCGCCGCGTTTCGCCAGGTACTCGATGAACTGATCGGGAACCATGTGCCCTTTCTGGCCCTTCACTTCGACGAAGGTGAAGCCCTGTCGCGGCTGCGCGGTTTGCAGCGCTTCCGGCATTATTCCCAACCTTTCCGCTACAGGGCTGAGCGTCACCTCCCCCGCCTCGCCCGCGGGGATGACCATGACTACGTTCTCTAAGATGACCTCCAGGTTCCCATCCGGGCTAGGAAAGGCAACAGAGACCGGCAACCCGGTGAAGTCGGAGCCGAACCGTTGCGCCGCCTTCAGAAAGCGCGGGTCGAGGAGGGGATAACGCATTGGAGTGGCTTGCGCCGGAAGCGTATACTGGCAGCGCAGGCCGCACATCCAAGCACCGTAACCCAGCAGGTGAGCCGTGTAGGTCGGTTCCTCGAGCAGGCGATAAAGGCCCATTCCCTCGAAGAGCTGCTCGATCCGCTGGTATTGGGGGTTGTAGCGGGGACCGGTGACCGCCTGCCCCAGGTTCTTTTCACCCCCCAACAGATCATACGCCCTGGTGAACTCCGCATAGATCTCAATGGCTGCTTGCCCGCCACCACCCTGAGCCTCGACGGGGGAAGGGAACCAGGTGATGTCGAATTCTTTCCCCACCGGCGCCAGGAAATAGCGCTCTTCGACCCGTCTGGACGGGTCGTAAGCCATCAATGCATAGGTCGTGTACTGGTAGCGTGTCCCCTCCCGAGGAAAACCCGGCGAGAGCGCCACACCTAAAGCCGCCTCCCCACCCATGGCTTCATAATATTCCCTGAATTGCGCATCGATAGGGAAGAATGTGGGAGGTAGGTTCGCTGGCGTCGAGGGCTGGCCGGTACAGCCAAC
>JAQUAE010000097.1 GCA_028687395.1 Anaerolineales bacterium
ACCCAGGTGGGCAGGTAGCCGCCGATCCAATTCCCCACCGAAGCCATCGCCATCTGCAGGCCGGAACTGAAGCTGAACAGATAAGTGCGTTCCTTCTCACTGCTGTTCTCCATCAAGAAGGGAGCGTTGGTCACGGCCGCCAGGCTCTGCCCCAGTCCGGAGCACACGTTCATGGCGTAGAACACCGTCTCGCCTGGCCACAGGACCGCTACCAGGATTGCTACGCTGGAAAGCGCACCCGAAGCCACCAGTGCCCGTTTTCGCCCGATGATGTCCACCAGGTAGCCCATGGGCAGGGCGGCGAGCAGGGCGGTCAGGCTGGTGGTGGTGATCAGGTTGCCCAACAGGGCTTCGTCGTAGCCCAGGCTGAGCACGTAAAAGTTGAACAGAAGGCGATACACCCCCATCGCCGCCCCACCAATGATGACGTTGAGCAGATAAAAACGGGCGTTGGGTTGAAATGCTCTCACACGCGTCGCATACTCGCCCAATGCTCGCCCAATTCCCAATAGCACCCTGCTGGCCATGGTTTATGCTTCGCCAGATGCCTCCGTATCGCTTTGCATGTACTGCTGCAGGTTGGCGAATGTGGCGTTCACCGCCTCCATGCGGGCGGCGTAGCGCTTCTTCTCCTCCTCTTCCAGGCTGAGGTAAACCAATCCGGCGACGCGCAGCTCGCGCAAGTGGTGGGTGACGGTCGGGGCGCGCAGGCGCAGCCTGCGCGCAAGCTCAGCCGGTGCGAGCATCTCCTTGGTCAGGTAGTTCAGAATGCGCAGGCGGGTGGGGTCGGCCAGCGCTTTGAGCGCTCGCAGCAGGGCATCCGGCACTTGCTCACCCGGCACTAGCGAGGCTTCCGCAGGCCGCACGCCAAAGACCAATAACGTGCGCTCCTCATCCAGCTTGGAGAAGAGCACCAGGGGAGTGTTCCAGTAGGCCGGCGCCAGCACAAGTTCCTTGACGTTGAACGTCTCTTCGAAACGCACGCCCTGCGAGAGCTCCACCAGCAAATCGGGCAGGTCAAGCGAGGCCGCCAGCTCCTGGGCTTTCTGCAGGCCAGCGCGCAAAGCCGGGGCAATACGCTTCTCCTCTTCCTCGAAGAACGCCTGGTAGTAGGATTGCAGCAGAGAATAATACAACTCGCCAAATTCGGCTGGACGAGATGCCCAGGAGAGGAACTTGGGCAACAACTTCGCTTTGCCGGGCATTTCCCACGCTCGCGTGGCAGATTTTAGTGCTTCGAGATCCGCTTCGTTCCAGGCGCGCTTCTCCACCACCTCATTGACCACCTGGAAGAACTCAACATCCCCCTTCTCCATCTTCCTAATCAGACTTATCAGGCGCTGTTCCGGCGGGATGCGTCGCAGCGACCACAGCGCGCTGGAGGCGTCCTTGGGAGACTCCAGGGCGTTGATCCAGGGTAACGGCACCCAGACAAAGGGCAGCATGTCCTCAACCATCTTGCGCTCGGCGGCGGGCAGTCGCGAGCGTACGCCGGCTGCCCAGGAGGCGCGCAAGCCGTAAGCCTCTGGTTCGTGGAGAACCATGAGGCTGATGAAGAAATCATAGGCCGTGCCGGTGTCCCAACTCAAGCGGGGAGAAACCAGCGCGGCTTGCTTTTTATTATCGCCTGCGGCCCTGGCTGCCATCATGAGCACTCTTGGGAGAATTCAGCAAAAGTCGTTTCCTGGCTCAAGCGACTGGCTGCGCGTAACCTGTTGCCGAATGCGATCAACCACCCGCCCAGGTGCAGGCAGATGTGGTCTTTCAGGGTGGCGCTACGCCCCTGGGCGAACGCGGCAGTGCGTGCGGAGCAGGCGGCATCGAGGAGACGTTGATGCTGCGAGCGAGCGAAAACATAGTCGTTGGTGTGCATGGATTCCTCCAGGCGTTCTATAAAACCTTATTTCCATCAGTTAAGCAAGATGCTTACCTAAACTAGCCAAACATCTAAGTTAGACTATTATCTAATTAGATTATAGTCTAATATGCATTTTTGTCAAGAGGTGTTTCTTCGCAGTTTCTTCGCCTCTTGCATTCCTCAGCCTACTGATGTGCCTGTGGATAACTTGCTAAAAACTGTGGATAACTCCCCTCGTTTGGGGATAACCAGCATAATTGTTCGAATTATTCTTCTTCAAATACCCTCATATCTGGGCATCGCTCTTTGGCGTCCCCAAGATGCAGCCTGTTCATTCCTCCTTGGAAAACCAGGGCCCATTCTCCCGAGATTATCCCCACCTCTCATGGGAGAATTCCTGCCTGCCTTTCTCCTGTATATGGGGTTCCCTAACCTTACCCTCCCATATGTAGGTGGATCCAACTTGCCAAGGAGGTTTTCCACTTTTCCCCAGACACTACTACGACTACGGTTAATTAAGTATGGTTATAGACAGCATCTACTTATTGGCATTTAACGGTTGGCAAAATATTTATCCAATAATGCTGTCAGGTCGGCTTGCGTATGTTCCTGGAGGACCGCAAAGAAAGTGTCACCGCTGGCCAGCGAATAGGCGCTGCGAGTGACGTAGTCCTGGAGGAAACTGAAGAACGCCTGGTCGCCCAGTTGGGTGCGCAGCTCTTCGAGGAACAGGGCGCCGTTCAGATACACGGCATCGCGGTACGCCCGGTAGGCTTCGCCGGTGTAGGTATAGCTATAGATGCTGCCATCGATCCAACCTCGCGGGTCATAGTATCGGATGCGGTACGCCCACCACCAGTCCAGCGCCTCGGGAGCGAAGCGTTCGTAGTAAAGCCGCTCGCTATAAGTGCACAGCGCCTCGTCCAGCCAGGGCTCCTCGGCCTGGTCGTTCCCCACCAACGCGTAGAACCATTGGTGGGCGGTCTCGTGAGCGGCGATGGACACCAGGTAATCTGCCGGCTTGCCGCTGTACAGGTTGTAAAAGCCGTTGCTCAGGAAATACAGCCCGTCGTATTCCATGCCATCCAGAAAATCCGCCTCGACCACGCTCAAGCTCTGCCGTGGATAGGGTGCGAATAGTTCGTTGTACAGCGCCAGGGCGTTGGCGGTGGTTTCCAGGGAGGCCTTGCCGGCGGCCGCGTGAATCGGGAAGGCGTAGCTATAGATGGCAACATCGCCGACCGTCCTGGTGGTGAGCAGGTAATCATGGCTGGCTGACCAGGCGAAATTACGAGCGTTTTCAAACCGGTAACGGTACCACTCCCCGTCAATTTGCGGCACCGCGCTGGCGGCGATGGTAAGTGAGGGCGTCTGAGAGGAGCTGGCGCCGGCTTGGGCGGGAGCGCCTGTGATCCTCAGGTTTACCACGAAATCGGCGCTTTCGTACACCTGGTGTTCGCCGAAGTAACCCGGAGCGTGAGCCAGCCAGCCTTTGACTGAGTCGTAGGGGGGAACATAAGGATACCAATCCACCAGGTTGGTCTGGCGGGGTGTGGTGCCGAAAGGCACCGGGCGGGTCAACGGCGAGGGGGTTGGCGAAGGCAGGTTGAGGTCGTAGGTCAAAGATAGGTTCAGAACCTCGCCTGGAGAGAGCGGATTGGCGAGTGGCAGGCGCATTTGGTTCGCCTCCAGCGTGTATGCGCTGGGGGGAGCGGTGCCATTCACCTCCAGGTGCTTCAAGTTGAAGGTACCCGGATAGCGGTTGGCTTCAACGATCAGCACGAGCTCCTGGAGAGGAACGCCGGTGCGGTTGGTGTAGGCGACCTGCTCCTCCACGCTCAGGTGGTGCAGGGCGTAATCCAGCGTGGCGGTCAGCGTGTACAGCGTCCTGCTGGACATCTCGGCTTCGGGCGTCGCTGTGGGAGGTTGGCTCTCCTGTGTAGGTGAGGCGGCGAGGGCGGGCGCAAGCGTCCCCGCGGGTAAATCGCCTGGCGAGCTGGCGCCCTCAGCAGCAGGGGCAGGCTTGCCCTTCCAGGTGCAGGAGGCCAATACCAAACCAACGCACAGGCAGAGATGGAGCAGGTGTCTCCGTGAGCGGGGAGAAATCATGGTTACTTGAGGGAGGAACTGGCAAGGTCAAGCAGGCGACTTCAAGCGCGCCAGCCGCTCGCCGACCTGCTGCAGGGTCTCCAGCCGCTTGGCAAAGTTGAAGCGGGCCAGGTGCGTGACCGGCTCGTGGAAGAAGCTTGAGCCTGGCACGGCAGCGATGCCTCGCTCTCTGACCAGCCAGTAGCAAAAATGAAAGTCGTCCTCGAAGCCGAAGGGAGAAATATCCACCAGGACGAAGTACGCCCCTTGCGGGGGAGTGTAGCTGAGCCCGGCCTGGTCCAGGAATCCCAAGAAGAGTTGCCGGCGCTGGAAATACTCCTCCTGGATTTGCCGGTAGTAGGAATCCGGGAAGCGCAGAGCGGTGACCGCGGCTTCTTGCAGCGGTGCGGGGGCCGCAAGGGTGAGGTAATCGTGCACTTTGCGCGCCGTCTGGCTGAGGGCGGGCGGCGCAATCACATAGCCCAGGCGCCAGCCGGTGATGGCGTAAGTCTTCGAAAGCGAGCCGCAGGAGATCGTGCGCTCGAACATGCCCGGCAGGCTGGCCAGGTACAGGTGCTTATGCGGTGGAAAGATGATGTGTTCATAGACCTCGTCGGTGATCACGACAACGTCGAATTCCTGCGCCAGCTCAGCGATGAGGCTCAGTTCGTCCTGGGAGAAGACCTTGCCCGTCGGGTTGGAGGGATTGCACAGGATCAGGGCCTTGGCGCCGCTCTGGAATGCGTGGCGCAATTCGTGCGGATCGATGCTGAATTGTGGGGGGCGCAGGGGCACGAAGAGGGGGGCGAGACCCAGGAGCAGGCTGTCGGCGGTGTAGGTTTCGTAAAACGGGGAGAAGATGATCACACGATCGCCCGGGTCGCATACGGCGCCCAGAGCGGCCAGCATGGCCTCCGTGCCGCCGCAGGTGATGGTGACGTGGATTTCCGGGTCGATCTCTAAGCCCATGAAGCGGGATTGTTTTTCAGCCAGGGCCTGGCGCAGGCGGGGTGAGCCCCAGGGGGGCGTATATTGGTGATAGCCCTTCTGCAAGGCGGACACAGCGGCAGCCACCAATTCGGCTGGGGGGTCGAAATCCGGATAGCCCGAGGACAGGTTAATGGCCCCGTATTGTTTAGCCAGGGTGTTCATCTCACTGATCACTGATTCGGACAAGCTGGCAAGGCGTTTGGCAGTTGGTGGCATGCTAGCTCCTCATCTCCTCACGCACGGCCTGGTAGAGGGTCTCGGCTTTCAATTCGCTCAGAGTGTAACAAGGCGATTTCAAGTGGTAGGCCAGTGCCTGGGCCAAACCCTGGTCGAAGGCGGCGTGCTCCATATTGATCACCACGCAGCGGATATCGTCCTCGGCTACCTGGTCGGCGAGCAGGTGCGCCTCTTCCTGAGGAGGCAGCGAGCTCATCGAGACATTGCCGGCGCCATCGGTGAGCATGATCATCAGCGGCATGACGTCGGGATGCACCAGGCGTTCCTTCTTGATCACCGCGTGAGCCAGGAACAGGCCGGCGGAAAGCGGAGTCTTGCCGCCCACGGGGATATCGGCCAGGGCACGTTGGGCCAGGTGGATGGAATTGGTGGGCGGCATGACCAGCGTGGCGCTGTTCTTCTGGAAGACCACCAACCCCACCCGGTCACGGCGCTGGTAGGCGTCGGTGAGCAGGGAGAGGATAGCGCCTTTGGTCGCTGACATGCGCTCGGCGACCGCCATCGACCAGGAAGCGTCGACGACGAACAGGACCAGGTTGGCTGCCCTCTTGACGCGTACCTTGCGCTGGAAATCGTACGAGCGGATGGCAAACGCCACCCGTTTGCGCATTTCTTTGCGCTGCTTTTGGAAGGGGGCGGCGGCGCGCAGCGTGGCGTCGAAGGCCAGGTCGTCTGCCTTGCCGGGGGAGGGGCGCGACTGGATGTAGCGGCCGCGCTTGCGCTCGGTGCGGGTCTGCGAGCGTCGGCCACCCAGGCGGCGGGTGATGCGGTCCAGGGGATTGGCGATGCGGCGCGGGGTGAAGGACTGGCCTATCTTGGCCTTTTGCCCTCCGTCCCACCAGTTGGCGCTGCCGGAATCGAAGATCTCTTGCCGGGCGGGCTGTGAGGGGGGCTGGTCAGAGGCCTCTTCCTCGCCCTCCAGGCTCACCGCTTTTTTTTTTCGCCGGCGGCCTCTTTTTTCTCTTCGGGGGCAGGCTGCGGCTCTCCGCTGCTGGAAGCGTCTCCCTGAAGCTGTTCGATGCGCTCCTGCAAGTCTTCCATGCTGATTTCAGCCTGGTAGAAGGGGCCGCGCTTGATGCGGTGGGGTAGGGCCAGTTCGGCCGCCAGGGCTATGTCGCGGTCGTTGATTGCCTTGCGCCCCTCGAAGGCTGCGTGGGCGCGCGCCGCCTTAAGGATGACCAGGTCGGAGCGGTGGCCATCCACGTTGAGCGAGGCGCTCAGCGCAGCGATGGAGAGCAAATCGCGCCGGGTGTAGGTCACCTGGTCCACTAGCGTGCGAGCGTGTTCGATCTGGCGGGAGAGCTCATTCTCTTGGGACAGCCATTGCTGGCGGAAGCCATCGGCGTTGGTCTCGTAGGCCAGGTTGCGTTCGATGATCAGCACCCGTTCGCGCGCCTCGCGGATGCCGTGGATGTCCACCGACAGGGCGAAGCGGTCGAGCAACTGCGGGCGCAGGTCGCCCTCTTCAGGATTCATCGTGCCTACTAGTATGAAACGAGCCGGGTGGGCGAAGGAGATACCCTCCCGCTCGACGATGTTCATACCCATGGCGGCCGAATCGAGCAGGATGTCCACCACGTGGTCGTCGAGCAGGTTGA
>JAQUAE010000098.1 GCA_028687395.1 Anaerolineales bacterium
CCCAGCGGGAAATCCTTGCGCAGGGGGTGCCCCTCCCAATCGTGCGGCATCAGGATGCGGCGCAGGTCGGAGTGATTCTCGAAGCGAATGCCGAACATGTCCCAGATCTCGCGCTCGTACCAGTTGGCGTTCGGGTAGATGCCCTCCAGGGTGGGCAGGGAGGGAGCGTTGCCCTCCAGCGGGACGCGCAGGCCCAGGCGAGTGTTGTGTTTCAAGGATAGCAACTGGTAGAGCAGGTGAAAGCGCGGCGCCGTCTGCGGCCAATAGTCGATGGCGGTCTCGTCGACCAGCATCTCGAAATCGAACTCGTCGCGCAAGGCCTGGCAGACAGGCAGAAGCTGTTCGGCGGGGAGGACCAGGCTGACCTGGCCGCGAAACTCGCTCTCCTGGAGGGAAAAGCGCGCTTTCAGGCTCTGGACTGCGGATTGCAGGTGTTCATTCATGGGGCACACTTCCGCGAGAAATCAAGATCGGCAAATGCAAGGGGGTTGGTGGGCATCATCAAGCCCACTCGCTGATGTGCTCGCCGCGCACCTTTTCATGCAGGGTGATGATGCCGTGGATCAAGCCTTCCGGGCGCGGTGGACACCCGGCGACGTAAACATCCACCGGCACCACCTCGTCGACGCCCTGTACGATGGCGTAATTGTTGAAGACGCCGCCGCACGAAGCGCAGTCGCCCATGGCGATCACCCACTTGGGATCGGGCATCTGGTCATACAGGCGGCGCAACACCGGGGCCATCTTGCGGCTGACGCGTCCGGCGACGATCATCAGGTCGGACTGCCGCGGGCTGGCGCGCATCAACTCCATACCAAAGCGGCTCAGGTCGTAATTGGACGCCTGGGCAGACATCATCTCGATCGCGCAACAGGCCAACCCGAACAGCATCGGCCACATAGCGTTGGTGCGCGCCCAGTTGACGGCTTGTTCCAGCTTGAGCGTGACCACGCCCATGTTGCCAAGTTTTTGCTCTACTCCCATTCCAGGGCTCCTTTCTTCCAGGCGTAAACGAAGCCGATCACCAGGATACTGATAAAGACCAGCATTTCGAGCACGCCAAACAGCCCAAGCTTGCGGAAGGCAACCGCCCAGGGGAGAAAGAAGATCACCTCGATGTCGAAGATGATAAACAAAACCGCCACCATGTAGAAACGCACCGGCATGCGGCGCGTCCCCGGCCCGAACGGCGTCATGCCGGACTCGTAGGGCAGCGATTTGCGCTCAGTGGGGCGGCGTGGGCCAAACAGGTGACCCAAAGCGACAGCGATCAGCGCGACCGCCGTGGCCACGAACAAGAGAACTGCGATGGGGAGATATTCGCTTCCCATAAGCCTTCCTTTGTGCTCGCGCGCGAATTGTTTACCTAATTGGTAAGTTTATCACACCCCTGGCCAGGTGTCAAATTTCACAAATAAGCTCGATTTAACTCAAATAATCTCGCAGGTAGCGACTGCGGGTAGGATGGCGCAATTTGCGCAACGCCTTCGATTCGATCTGGCGGATGCGCTCCCGGGTAACGTTAAAATACTGCCCCACCTCTTCCAGGGTGTGATCCTTACCGTCCGCCAACCCGAAACGCAATTCGAGCACCTGGCGCTCGCGTTCGGAGAGCACCGCCAGGGCGTTGTTGATCGATTCGCGCAACATCTCCCGCGCCGCGGCGTCCATCGGTTCCACGGCATCCTGGTCTTCGATAAAATCCCCCAACTGGCTGTTCTCCTCGCTGCCGACCGGGCTCTCCAGAGACATGGGCTCCTCCGCGGCGCGCAAGATGCGCTCCACCTTGGCCGCGGCGCGCGCCCACCGTTGGCCCACCTCGGCGGGCAGGGGCGTTCCCTCCGACCTGGAGTGCAGGATCATCTGCGTATCTACTTCGTCCAGGTAGCCGGCCTCCAGAGCCAGCTCCTCGCTCCCCGGTTCACGCCCCAGCCGCTGCAGCAGGCGGCGCTGGACGCGCAACAGGCGATTGATGGATTCGAAGATGTGCACCGGGATGCGAATGGTGCGCGCCTGGTCGGCGATCGAGCGGCTGATCGACTGCCGGATCCACCAGGTAGCGTAAGTGCTGAACTTATAGCCACGCGTAGGGTCAAACTTGGACACCGCCCGCAGCAAGCCGATATTTCCCTCCTGAATCAGGTCCAGAAACGAGCTGCCCCGCCCGATGTAGCGCTTGGCGACGCTGACCACCAGGCGCAAATTGGCGCGGATCAGGGCGTGGTGCGCTTCGTCAGCCCGCAGGCGCATTGCGGCTCGCTCGGCCTGCAACTCCTTCTCGGAGGGCAGGTATTTGAGCGCAACTTTCGCTGAGGGCAGGTCGCCTTTCTTCTCGACGATAGCGATGATCTGCTCAAGTGTGGATTCGGGCAGCATGTACAGGTAAAGATACACGGTGAAGGCGTTGTGGGCGACGCCATCCCAAAGCGCGTCTATCCCCCAGCGGCCATTATCCAGGAAGGAGCGTAGATAGGAGGGATAGGGGATATCCCAGTCCTTGCGCAGCATCATCACCTCACCAATCAGGCGCTTGACCTCCGGGACGGCGTAATCCAGGCGGCTGGCGTCCTCCTTGACCCGCTTCCAGGCGGTAGCCAGCTCGGTGAGCAAGGCGGCATACACGCTGTGCAGGGCGGATTCTCCGCTGCGCGCCAGGGGATGGGCGTGGCTGAGAGTGTCCATGCGGCGCACCGCTTCGAGGCGGGTGGAGAGCCAGAACTCGCGGTCTGGGTCCAAAAGGGTGGTCCCGCCGATCTCCTTTAGATACAGGCGGACTGGATCCTCGCTCAGTTCAGCCAGCAGGTTGGGGTCGTCGAGCAGGTCGAGGGGCTCTTCCTTCACCAGGCTCTCCAGGTCTTCGGCCTCCAGAGCCAGCACCTCGTCATCCGGCTCCTCCCCGGCGGGCGTGTCCTCGATTTCCACCAGCAGGTCGTCCACCGCGTCGGCGGGCAAGAAATCCACCGGATCCAGCGCCACGTCCAAGGCGCCATCCTCCTCGAGGGGAGGCTTGGTCGGCTTGGGGGGTTCCTTGGGGCGTCTGCTCATTACGTTGGGCTTCACTCAGCCGTAATCAATGGGGTCGAGCAGAAAATTGCCCGAGAGCCCGGTCCAATTTCTGCAATGCGTTGGTATGTTGTATCATACTTTGGCGATATTGGGGTAACCCCAGCTCAGCGTCCTGCTGGGCGTCCTCCATCAAAAAGCGCAGATATTCGACGCTCTGGCGCACGTTGCGCTGGCGCAAGACCAGGATGGAGCGGATCAGCTCGCGGAAGACGCGCTCCTCGCCGACGTCGACTTTCTTGGTGTTCTCCAGCAGCCCGTCAGCGATGTCCATCATGGGCAGGGAGAGCTTGCCCAGCACGTAATTGAGCGGTTCAGCCTGGTCCTGGTCGACGGATTCCTGCAGCAGGCGCAGGATAGCCTGATGGTCGGCGTGTTGAAAATCGTTGGGGGAGAGCCGCCCCAGGCCAGCTTCCTGCAAGGCGCGATCCACCCGGTAGAGCCAATCCGGCTGGCGCATCAACACCCCCAGGGTGTGCGCCTCCAGGGCATAGCTGTGCATGGCGGGGGTGATGGCCGGTTCGACGGCGGGCTGGCTGCTGAGCTGGCGGAAGGGACGCGCCCGCCGCGGCGCTCTACCCCGTCTCGCGCCCACCAGGGCACTCTCATCCACTCGCAGCAGCCGGGCGAGGCGCTGGCGATATGTCTCGCGCTCGATGTCGCCGGGCACATCCGCGATCAGCGGCAGGACTTGGGCGGCAATCTCCTCCTTCACCTTGGCATCGTCCAGGTCGCGCGAGGCGGCCAACGTCTCCATCACGTGGATGACGATGGGCTTGGCATCGGCCAGGATGGACTCCCATTCCTTGGGGTCGCGGTTGACCACTTCATCGGGATCCATGCCCTCCGGCAGCGTGGTCACGCGGATATCCGCCTTCAACCTGCCTTCGTGGCCGAGCAAGCCGCGGGCGTCGAACACCGGGTCCTGCTCACGCTCCAGGGTTTGGCGGGCAATCTGCAGACCGCGCAGGGTTGCCGACGCCCCCGCCGCGTCGGCGTCCAGGGCGAGGATAATGCGCCGCGAGAAGCGCTTGAGCAGGCTCAGGTGGCGCTCGGTGAGCGCGGTGCCCATCGGGGAGACGGCGTTGGTGAACCCCGCCTGGTGCAGGGCAATCACATCCAGGTAGCCCTCCACCACCACGGCCTGGTCCTGCGCCCGGATGGTCTTGCGCGCCCGCTCCAGGCCGTATAGCAGGTGACCCTTGTCGAACAGCACGGTTTGGGGAGAATTAAGAAACTTGGGCACGTCGTTGGGGTCCAGGATGCGCGCCCCAAATCCCGCCATGCGCCCGCGCTCATCGCGAATGGGAAACATGACGCGGTGCCTGAAGCGATCGTGCACCCCGCCCGTTTCCCGTGTGCTGACCAGGCCGGCATCGAGCAGGTCTTGCTCGCTGTACTTCTTGGAGAGGAAGTAATCCAGGGTGGCCTGCCAGGAGTTGGGCGCGTAGCCCAGGCCGAACGCTTCGATGATCTCCGGCTTGAGACCCCGCCCAACCAGGTACTCAAACGCCTTCTGGCCTGGCGGTGTGTTTAGCAATTGGTGGCGGTAAAAGGTGACCGCTTCTTCCAGCAGGGCGCGCAGACCTTCGTGTTCTTCGGCGGCGGCTTGTTCCTCCGGCGTGGGGGGCTTGAGCTGCACGCCGGCTTTTTCAGCCAGCAGTTGCAGCGCTTCGCCAAACTCGACGTCCTCCTTCTTCATCACGAACTTGAAGATATCGCCCCCTTCGTTGCACTGCCCGAAACAGCGCCAGGTGCCCGATTCCGGGAAGACGGCAAAGGCCGGCGTACGCGTGTTGGCATGGAAGGGGCAAAAACCTGTGTAGTTCTTCCCCGACCGGCGCAACTGCACTGTTTCGGAGACGAGGTCGACGATATCGATGCGGGCTTTTATCTCATCGATGACGGACATAACACAGCCACCACGGCAGCGCCCGGTAAGTTGGAAAGCACCCTGAGGCAGCCCTCACCGGCAACCCTCAGGCTCATTAAGCGCTGGCCTGGCAAAAATTATACCAGTATGAAGAGACCCGCCCGGTTCGGCGCGCCTGAATCCCGGGCGCAGAAATCCTTTTCACCGGTAACCACAGGGCGAGCGTTCCCCCGGACATGCAGCTATAATACAGCCTATGCTGAACGACAACCAAGCGGCCTACATATCGGTGGACGTGGAGACCGCCGGGCCCAACCCCAGCCAGTACTCGCTGCTCTCCATCGGCGCCTGCGCCCTGCACGCACTCGACAGGACCTTCTACATCGAGATCCAACCCGTCAACGACAACGCCATCCCGCAAGCCATGGAAATCAATCAGCTTTCTATGGAGAAGCTGGCCCAGGAGGGGGTCGAGCCCAAGGAGGCCATGCTGCGCTTCGAAGCGTGGTTATTGACTACCGCCGGTGAGGGCAAACGCCCGGTGTTCGTGGCCTTCAACGCAGCCTACGACTGGATGTTCGTCAACGATTATTTCTTTCGCTACCTGGGGCGCAACCCGTTCGGGTACACCGCTCTGGACATCAAATCGTATTTCATGGGGCTGGCAGGGGTCACCTGGGCGCATACCTCCAAGGCGCACCTCAGCCCGCGCTACCTGAACAACCAGCCCCTGACCCACAATGCGCTGCAAGACGCCATCGACCAGGCCAGGATGTTCAACCAGATGCTGGCAGAAGCCAGCCAAAACCGCCGCGAGAGGAGATGACCATGGACAATCCCCAGAAGACCACACCATCCAGCGACCTGCAGCGCATCCTCGAATCTGCCCGGCGCCTGGGGGTGGAGATGGACGAAGAGGAAGCCTTGCAGTGGCTGGCAGCGATTGCCGCCTCGCAGGGGCAGGGCGAAGCAGTCGTCGTCGACGTACGCACCGGCGTGTTCGGCCATCGGGTATCCATGCTGGATTTCAGCCCACAGGACCTGGCTCACTTCCGCGAGATCGGTCGCCTGGTCGAATTCCAGGACGAGCCCGGAGTGGTGGAAACCGCCCTGGCGCTATCCGGGTCTGCAGCCCAGTCCAAGATCCAGAGCTTCCCCGGCGACGCCGACTATTTCGAAAGGGTGAACATCCGAGCAGACAGCCGGGAGGAGGCTTGCCGTATCCTGGCCAGAATCATGCGCCAAAAAGCCTTGGACTCCGAGAAAGGGCCGGCTCACCAGTTGATCGAGGTCAAGTTCGGCTCTTACCCCTGCGACGTGGTGCGTGAAGCGGAGACGGTCAAGGCCGGCGCCCCCATCGCCTGGACGCCGCTGGAAATCCGCGCCGGGAAAATCGAGGCGCAAACGCCGGACGGCGCCCCGGCCAGCATCCTCTGGAAGGAGGTAGCCGCCGAACCGGGCTGGTGCAAGCTGGATTGGGTGATTGCAGACCCCGTGCGCGGCCAACTGGCCAACGCCAGCAACATGCTGGACGTCACCTGGGAAGCGCCCAACGGCGACATCACCCCCCTGGACGGCTACCTGGACCCTTACTTCCAGGAGGTGTACCTGGAAGCCGGCTCCATCCCAATCTTCTCCAAGCTGGCGCGGCACGTCTCCGCCGACGCCCTGGATGAGTACGTCGCCCAATTGGAAAAAGAGGTCAACAAGTACCTGACCAAGGACATCAATTACGGCAAGGCGGCCAAGCGCATGTATAACGTCTTCCGCCTGACGGGGCGCTACGAGGAAGCCGCCTTCCTGC
>JAQUAE010000099.1 GCA_028687395.1 Anaerolineales bacterium
GCCTCGATGATGATCAGCGAAGCCGCGCGGCTGACAGCCTGGATGGCGTAGGAGGAGAACAACCACGGGATGGCGCCGCCGATGAGCATGCCCACGAAAACCTGGGGCATGGACACGCGGATGCCGTTGGCCAGCGCGGTGGTGTCCACCCGGCTGACATCCGTGATGAAGGATCCGAACAGGGACACCGCAGCGATTACCGCCGAGCCAATGGCGATGCCCTTGGTGATAGCCTTGGTGGTGTTGCCCACGCCGTCAAGGTCAGCCATGATCTGGCGAGCGTGCACAGTGTCGGGGTCGTCCAGGTCGTGCCAGGCCATCTCGCCGATGCCATTGGCGTTATCTGCAATCGGGCCAAAGGAATCCATGGCAACGTTGTTGCCAGTCAGGGTGAGCATGCCGATGCCGGTCATAGCTACACCATATAAGATGAATGTGAACTGCTCTACGGCATTGCTCGAAATACCGCTGAACACCAGGATGGAGGTGAAGATGGTGGCGGCAATGACGATGATCGACCACACTGAAGACTCGAAGCCCACTGAAACGCCGGAGAGCACCAGCGTGGCCGGACCGGTTTCGGCCGAGCGCTTGATCTCCTGGACCGGGCGGGCGTGAGTGCCGGTGAAGTAATCGGTCAGACGGTCGATGACGATGGCGAGCAACACGCCAGCAGCCGTGGCCAGGAAAGGTCGCCACCATCCACCCACCACGCCGCGCATGTACAGGAAGCCGAGCCCACCGAACAGGACCACCGAGATCGCCGCCGAGGTGAGGAAGCCTTTGAAGATGGCGCGCATGGCGTCACCGCTCTTGCCGGCGCCGCCCTTCACCCGGTAGGTGCCGATAATCGAGGCCAACACGCCGATCCCGCGTACGACCAGCGGGTAGATGATCCACTCGATCTGCCCGGTCAGGCTGGTCAGGGCGACGCCAAGGATCAGGCTCGAGACGATGGTCACCTCGTAGGATTCGAAGATGTCCGCCGCCATGCCTGCGCAATCGCCCACATTGTCTCCGACCAGATCAGCGATGACAGCCGGGTTGCGAGGGTCGTCCTCGGGGATGCCGGCTTCGACCTTGCCCACCAGGTCGGCGCCGACGTCAGCCGCCTTGGTGTAGATACCGCCACCTACGCGCATGAACAGAGCCAGTAAGGTGCCACCAAAGCCGAAGCCGAGCAGGGCGTCGGGGGCGGCGATGCCGAAGATGATGAAGATAATCGTCCCTCCGAACAAGCCCAGTCCATCGGTGAGCATACCGGTGATCGTCCCGGTGCGGTAGGCGATGCGCAACGAGTCACCAAACGATCTCTTCGCCGCTTCGGCAACGCGTACGTTCCCCTGAACGGCCATGCGCATGCCAATCTGGCCGACAGTCAATGAGAAGCTGGCCCCCATGACGAAGGCGATGGCTCTACCCAGGCCGATGATCAGGCGTACCTGTTGCTGTTCGGGCAGGCCGAGCGCTTCGCTGCAAGCCGGTGCGGTTTCCAGGCTGGCCCCTTTGAAGGCCATGCAATACCACTCCGAAGCTTCCTGGGTGGGGGGGACGATGTACACCGAAGCAAACAAGGCCAGCGTCAGCAGGGTGATCAGCGGCAAGATGGACTTGAGTTGCCGGCGCAGGTACGCGTCCGCTCCCTCACGGATGGCATTCCAGATCTCTAACATCTTGGGCGTACCTGTAGCCTCTTTTAGAATCTGGTTGCGGAGGAAGACCGCATAGAACAAACCCAAAATTGCGATTCCTAAGACACTCCAGATAGCGATCTGTTCATATAGGTTCAATCCAAACATGGAACAATATCCTCCCGTTGCGAGTTATTCCCTTGAGATAGTCGGTTTGGTTGAGCGAGGGGTGTGACTATGGCGTTCCCCTGGCGGGTGGGGCATGAATGTTTTTCGGGGGTGTGGCCTGGGGTCGGAACATAGCAGAGTGATTTTAAGGGTGGGCACCGTTTGTGTCAAGAAGTGAATGCGACCAGCCGTCTCGAATCACACAGGTCGTTGACACTCCCACTTTTACGCCCAACTGTGTAACTTCGATTATTAATATTGTATTAAACCTGACACAGCTACTTGACTCTCCCCCTTTTTTTGTTGTATAGTCTTATGCGGTTGTCGAATTAAACTCAACTCACGAATATCCACGGCTGATTGCAGGCCGGAGATAGTTGGCACTGCTGCCCGGGTGGGGTTGCTGTGCTTTTTGTTGCATGGCTTCAAATATGCCCAGCCTGGATACGGTGTAATCATCTCGGAAGGTGCAGGAGAAGAATTATGATTCAAGTCGAAGGGTTGACGAAGGACTATGGCGCGCGACGTGCCATCGAAGATCTCAGCTTTCAAGTCGGCCGGGGTGAGATCGTAGGTTTCTTAGGCCCCAACGGCGCAGGAAAAACGACCACGATGCGCATCCTGTGCGGTTACATGCCGCCCACCGCTGGTAAAGCCTCGATTGCCGGGTTCGACGTGATCGAACAGTCCCTCGAGGTGCGGAAGCGGGTGGGTTATGTGCCTGAGACGGTGCCGCTCTATCCGGATATGACTGTGTGGGAATACCTCAAGTTCATGGCTGACCTGCGGCACCTGCCCGACGCCGAAGACAAAGTGGACGACGTGCTGGAGCTTGTGCACATGGAGGCGCGCGCCGAGGGGTACATTTCCAACCTGTCTAAGGGAATGCGCCAACGGGTGGGCCTGGCGCAAGCCTTGCTGCACCAGCCCGAAGTCTTGATCCTGGACGAGCCGACCATTGGCCTCGATCCGGCCCAGGTGTTCGAGGTGCGCAACCTGATCCGCGAGATCGGCCGTGAGCGCACGGTGATGCTCTCCACGCACATCCTACCTGAGGCGCAGCAAGTTTGTAACCGCGTTCTGATCATCAATAAGGGGCGCATCGTGGCTGAGGACTCGCCTGAACAACTGCAAGCGCGGCTCTCTGGAGGTATGCGCATTGCCTTGCGTGTGGCGGGCGAGGCGAGCGGGCTGGCGGAGCTCATCACGCCGATCAAGGGCGTCAACCACATCCTGGAGGTGCGCCAGGATGGCCTGGACCTGCTCTCTGACCCTGGGGTGGATGTGCGTCCGGAGATTGCCCGGGCAGTGGTGAACGCCAGGTATGAGCTGGTTGAGCTGAAATCGATCGGCTTGAGCCTGGAAGAAATCTTCCTGCAATTGACCCGCGAGGAAAGCAGCATTGAAACCGGTCTGGTGACCGAATCAGCACTGGCGGATAATGGACACGAGGGAGAGACGAATGCGTAACATCTGGACGATAGCCAAGCGTGAATATAAGACCTTCTTTGCCAGCCCGGCGGCTTACGTGGTGGCTGGCATCCTGTACCTGATCCTGGGGGTGATCTTCTACATCAACGTTGCCGCGGCAATGACGCAGCAATACGTCCCCGATGTGCAGGTGGTCATCAGCCCGCTGGTGACGCTGTTGATCTTTGCCACACCCGCCATCACCATGCGCCTGTTAGCCGAGGAGCAGCGGCTGGGCACCATGGAACTACTGCTTACTGCGCCGGTGCGCGATTGGGAGCTGGTGGTTGGCAAGTGGCTGGGCGGGTTCTTGTTCTTGCTCACCGTCATTGCCGTCACCTTGCTCTATCCGGTAGTGCTCAACCAGCTCATCGATCCGGGTATCGACCAGGGCTTGATGGTCAGTGGGTACCTGGGCTTGATCTTGCTCACTGGCTCGCTGGTAGCCATCGGTGTAGCTATCTCCTCGTTGTTCAGCAATCAGATCGCGGTCTTCTTCGCCACCATGGGCGCCTTCCTCTTACTGTGGATCATCGGCATGCCCACCCAGCTCATGGGAGGGACGAGCGGGGAGGTGCTTCGCTACCTCGATCTCAGCGAGCACTTCTATAGCACGTTTTATATCGGAATGATCGACTTGCGCGATTTGGTTTATTACCTCAGCCTGACTGCGCTGGCGCTCTTCTTTGGCACGGTCTCGGTTGAAATGCGGAGGTGGCGATAATGAGCGGTCATTGGAAGCGTTTTGCGCCGTTTGGCTTGTACCTTGCCCTGTTGGCGCTGTTAGCTGCCGGGGTGTTGTATACCCTTGAGCGTTCGTGGAACTTGTGGTTGCAGATTGCACTCGGCTTAGTGGTAGTGGGATTAGCAGCTTTCGCCGCACTCGATCCGGAGCGCGTGCGGAGGATGTTCACCGGCAGGCAGGCGAAATATGGCAGCAACCTGCTGGTGCTCAGCCTGGCTTTCGCCGGCATCCTGGTGGTGGTGAATGCCTTTGTGTTCGAGAATTCCAAGCGTTGGGACCTGACCGAGGATAAGCAAAACACCCTGGCTGCCGAGACCCTGGAAACACTCTCCCGCCTACCGCAGCCGGTGGAGGTGACCGCGTTTTACACCACGCGCATGAATTCAGAAGGCGCCAAGACCCTGCTCGACCAGTATAAATTCAACAGCCGCGGCAAGCTGGATTATCGCTTCATTGACCCAGAGGCAGACCCCATAACCGCCCAGGAGATGAACATCACCAGGGATGGCACCATGGTCTTCCGGATGGGCGCAAACGTCGAGCAGGTATTCTACGCCAGTGAAAAGGACATGACCTCAGCTCTCGTGCGGGTGATCAGCGGTGAGAGCGTCTCCGTGTACTTCCTCTCCGGGCATGGCGAGCGGGATGTCAATGGCTCGGGCGATACAGCGATGAGCATGCTGAAGAGCGCGCTGGAATCCAAGAATTACTCTGTGAAGACGCTCAATCTGCTCGCCGAAGGCAAGGTTCCCGAGGAGGCGCGCTTGATCGTGATTGCCGGCCCGCAGCAACCGGTCTCGAGCGATGAGGTGGCGCTGTTGAAAGCCTACCTCGAGCAAGGCGGAGGGTTATTCGTATTGGAAGAACCCATCCCCGTGACCCGCTTCGGCGAGGCGGCGGATCCACTGGCGGACTATTTGGCTCAGGAGTGGGGAGTGACACTCGGCAAGGACATCGTCGTCGACTTGAACTCGCAACAGCCCCTGATCGCCGTGGCAAATGAATACGCCAGCCACGAGATCACCCAAAAGCTGCAAGGCATGATCACTTACTATCCCGGCGCACGCAGCGTGCGCCTGACTGCGGAAGACACCAGCGTCACCGGCCTCGAGCTGGTGCGCACTGCCAACCGCTCCTGGGGGGAGACGGATTTCACCAGTGTGCAGGGCGAGAATGCGCAGGCCTCGGCTGACCCGACGGCAGACCTGATCGGGCCCGTGCCTGTAGCCGTCGTGGCCGAGAAGCTGGTGCCCAAGCAGCGCCTGGTCGTCTTTGGGGACGCCGATTTCGCCACCGACGCGCATTTTGCCAGTTATGGCAACGGCGACCTGTTCATCAACGCCCTGGACTGGGCCTCACAGCGTGAGGAGATCCTCAACCTGACCCCCAAAGAGCCGGTTCAACGCTTGCTGATTCCGCCGCAGCGCTACACCATGGGCGCCATCCTCCTCGGTTCGGTCTTTCTGCTTCCTGGCAGTGTCCTGGTGGCGGGGGTGGTAGCCTTCATTCAAAAGCGTCGCAGAGGGTAGCAACATGGTACGGCGTTCCACCTGGATTGTCCTTGGTGTATTCATTGCCCTGCTGGCTGTATTTTGGGTTGTGCAGCGCTCTGGAAACGGGGTCGAAGAAGACGCAGAGGTCACCCCTCAAGCAACAGCCGCCAGCCTGCTCGACCTGGATGAGAACCAGATTGCGCAAGTGCAGCTTTCGGGCGCAGAAGGCCAGGTCATCTACGAATATTCTCAGGATGGCAATTGGACCCTGCGCGAGCCTGCCCGGGAGCTGGTCGACCCGGCCAGCGCGGGACTTGCGATTCGCCAGTTCTTCACCGTGCGTGTGCTCAACACGCTGGCTACCCCGCCAGCGTTGAGCGCCATGGGGCTGGATACCGCGGCTTACACGGCGACGCTGAGCCTGAAAGATGGCAGCACGGAGCAGGTGTTTGTCGGCGATGTCGCTCCCACGGGCGGCAGCTATTACGTACGCAAACAGGATGGCAGCGTCCTGGTGGTGAGCAAGTACTCGCTGGACACCTTCCTGGATTTGTTACGCAATCCACAGTACGTTCGGCCCACCTCGACGCTCCCGGCAGAGACCAGCCCCCTTGCGACGGGCTCGCCGGCCCCATAAGGGGCGGGGAATGCGTCGCCAAACAGCCGCCAGATGTGAAATCAAATTGGGTATTGATTTTCGTATCAATATTGTGTATTCTGGAACAGAGAAGCAAACCCGTTCATCACCCCTGTAGTATTTAGAGGTAGGTGAATTGACGATGATTGGTACGGAGCAAAAATGATCAACGACGATTTGTTGAATGTAATCGAAGATCGAGAGGAAGGAGAACACCCGGCGATAGCCCGGTTGATCGAACTCGGCCGCAAGAAGACGTACGTGACCATCGACGATATCCTGGCCTTCTTCCCGGATGCCGAACAGGACGTGGACCAGTTGGAAGAGGCGTTTGCAGCTTTGCTCAGCGCAGGCATTCCCTACGTGGACGATGTCCCCGCTGCCGGACCGACCGACGAGGAATTAATCGAGGAAGAGGAGCTGGAGGAGGAAAGCAAGCGCGATCTGAGCGTCGACGACAACTACCTTGCCAACATCGACACCGATGACACCATCGGCCTGTACCTCAAGGAGGTCGGGCGCGTCCCTCTGCTTACGGCTGAAGAGGAAGTACAACTGGCGAAGCGCATCGAGCGCGGCCGGCTGGCGCG
>JAQUAE010000100.1 GCA_028687395.1 Anaerolineales bacterium
GTATTGCCACTCTCAATGCCCTGGATGCGCCCGGATTGTGGGACCAAATCACTGCGTCCGCAGCCGAACTTTCAAAGGGAGTTGGCGAACTTGCACAAGCAGCGGGCATCCCGTTGCAAAGACATCACGTTGGAACGATGTTTTCAGCGTTTTTCACGCATAGAGCAGTTCAAGACTGGCCAACAGCTAAAACCAGCGACACAGTGCGGTTCGGCAAGTATTTTCAAGGCATGCTGCAACGTGGCGTTTACCTGGCGCCTTCGCAATTTGAAGCGGGCTTTGTATCGACGGTTCACAAGATGGATGTGATTAATAACACGTTGAATGCTGCCGAGGCAGTGTTCAAAACCCTATGAACGATGGAAATCACATTGACTAATCCACACCAACTGCAGAGATATCTTCAAAAGAAAAGATAGAAATGAGTTTTAGCATTGGATATTCAAAGAGTAACACCGGGCAGCATAGTTGACATTTCAGAAAAAGGGCGCGGGCAGGATGGTAGCGAAATCTCACTCGACCGGCGCTTATAGTGGGAAAGGTAGTCTGGCAAAATGGACAGGTGGATGAATGACCAATTCTGAATTGACTTCTCGCCTCCTGCGTGCCTGCCGCCGCTTGCCGGTGGATGCCACGCCAATCTGGCTAATGCGCCAGGCTGGGCGTTACATGGCTGAATACCGCGCCTTGCGCGAGAAGTACAGCATGTTGGATTTGATCCAGTCCCCAGAGCTGGCAGCCGAGGTGACTCTGCAACCGATGAAGGCATTCGACCTCGATGCAGCAATCATTTTCTCCGATATCCTGGTGCCGTTGATCGGAATGGGGTTGAAATTGGATTTTCATCCTGGACAGGGTCCAGTCATCCACAATCCAATCAAGACAACCTATGAAATCGATCTATTGGGAACACCTCCAGCCGAGGAGACTATGGCGCCAACGTTGGAAGGGATAAGACTGGCGACTGCTGAGTTGACGCCCAGGGCAATACCCGTCATTGGTTTTGCTGGCGCTCCGTTCACCCTGGCTTCTTATGCCATCGAAGGTTGTGGTTCCAAAGATTATGCTAAAACCAAGGCGCTCATGTACAGGGAACCGGCTGCCTGGAAACGCCTCATGGAAAAATTGGTCACCGTACAAGCCGATTATTTGCTGAAACAAGCCCAATCCGGTGCGGCTGCTTTACAGGTATTCGATTCCTGGGCCGGCCTGGCACTTGGGCAGGAAGCTTACAGGCGGTATGTTGCTCCTTACAATACCGTGTTATTCGATCAGCTCAATCAAGCCGGGGTACCTGTTATCAACTTCAGCACGGGGACCTTCTCATACCTGGAGGACGTGGCAGCTTGTGGAGGAGACGTGATCGGAGTTGATTTTCGTATGCCTTTGGGTGCTGCCTGGCAGAAAATCGGCCTTGAGTTCCCTATCCAAGGCAATCTCGATCCGATGGCATTGCTGGCAGATTGGCGCGATCTCAAGTACCAGGTTGACCGCGTATTGGAAGAAGCTGATGGTCGACCAGGCCATATTTTCAACGTGGGGCACGGGTTGCATCAATCCACACCTGTAGAGAATGTCAGGCGTTTGGTGGATTATGTTCATGAACAGAGCAGCCATTCAGACACATTTTGAACCCTCAAAATTCAGGTTCTATTCAGGGATGCGTCACTGGTCTCCATGGATCGAAGATACCATCCGGGAAATGCTCGAAGATGGCATCACGCATGCCATCAGCCTGGTGTTAGCTCCTCATTACAGTAAATTGAGCATCGCCAAGTACCACGCAAAGATAACCACAGGATTAGAAATGTATCGTGGTCACATTGAATTCGCACGCGTGGAAAGTTATTAAGTTAGGACTTACGCAGTTGGGGGGAGGATCACGCTCAACTGCGTAACTTCTATAAGTATCATAATTTATTCAGTAATAGTAAATTCTATCGCACCGCCTGAAACTAAGCTCCCCACAGGCGCAGCTTCTAATTTGTAATTCCCGACAAGTGGGTCTGCATCGCCAAACTGACCGCAATTGACTGCATTTCCGGAAGGATCGCTCGAAAATACCGGACCGAATTGGACTTTTCGGCCATCCGGTAATGTCAAGGACAAAGCAAAACGAATAGAAGTATCCTTGGGCGTTCGCACCCAGAAATACACCTGTGAGGATTGTTCTTTGGTGAAGGAGGTAATATGCTGCCCCTCCGGATCTTCTCCGTTGGTCAAAAATACCTCCATGGGCGGTACTGGTCCAGTATAGGCAGGCTCGCCAGGTGTTTCGCCACCCAGCGGCGATTGACCCTGCATGAGCATTCCGGGAATGGCCTGGAGAATACCAGGCAGCCCGCTCATTAATTTTGGCCCAACAACCACACCCAAGATGATGGCTAAGACTAAAATTAATGAAAGGGCTCCCAGGCAGCCCAGACAGCCCCCAAAATAAGATTTAAGCCCAAACCGGATTGCAGCTTTCATTATAGCCACCTTATCCCCTGAACATCAAATTCTCAAGCACACTTATTATTATAGAAGTTACGCAGTTGAGCGTAAGTCCTATTTATTATACAAGAGTATCGCCAAACAAGCCGTTTGTCGTTCAGAATTGATAGCTGTACATGATTGTGTAAGGCGTTGCCATGCCAGGTCTTTCGTTTTTGTTTTTCTGCCAGATTCACCGCAAAAACCCCGGTTTTAGGCATGGAGAGTGTCAGTTTTTTGATGCATAATCACCCACCGCCTCAGCCAACCCATGGTACTCCCTAAAGAGATCAGGATCGAAAAAACCAAAATCGACCAGAATAGAAATTCAGTAAAAGAGGCGTGTACAGGTTCGATACTGAACTGGGCGAGGATTTTGTTGATTGATTCAGGTGTGCTCCATAACACTGTATCAGTTTCTACGTTGAATATTACTTTAGAAAAGGTCGTGATTACCCAACGACCAAAAAACCATATCAAAGCTTGACCAATAACTGGAAATTGTCCAACGAATCCCAGCATTGAAAAGGCAAACCCCATACTGAATCCAATGAGGATAACCTCAATGCCACCAGGTGGAATAGTGCTGGAGATCCAGGCGCTGACAAAAACAATTCCAATGAAGGTGTATATGGTTAGTGAATATACGAGACGGTCTATTAAAAGCGGTCTCTTGAGGTGAATAGCTTTGGGGGGTTGGTTTCTGGTTTTAAGTGCTTCGATCGCTGTGATATGGCTCTCGGCTGGAGGTGGATTCTTGTATTCGATTCGCTTTTGGAGCGCAATAATTTCATCCATGTATGCAGGATCATACTTGAACTTGGGAATGTAAAAGCGGCGTTCCTTTCCGTTTTTCATGTAATACAGGAAAACGGCAGTTCGGGAGCCATACGGGGCAAATAAATCCACCCGCTGTATTTGATCCAGACTGATACTCTTTTTAACAGGTATGATAGGGAAAATCAGCCAGGGAAGCCTGATAGATATCAAATTATCTGCGATGGTGACTTTAGTCAATATTCCTTCCATAAAGGAGTATACAAAAATCCATCCCACCAAATAGCTGGGAATTCCCAGAAATATAAATCCAAAATATGGAAACCACTGCGGAGAATTTTTTGTATTCATGAGTCCGAATAAAATAATAAAAGGAATTGCCCAGCATATTATTCCAATAGGCAGGCATAAAGCCCACATCCAAAAGCGGTCCTTTATGAAATTGAACTTATATGACCTTGCTGGGTGGTTTGGGTTTTTCATAACCGTCTCCAATCCAGTGACCTCAGGCTAGTCTTTTGGGGGAGTCAGTGGTGTCCAGGTCTGGTTTGAGCCGATATTAGGGTTGAAATTTGGATCGTCACTCAGGATGTACTCGCCCAATGGGGTTGACCATGCCTGTGTGTACCCGGATGGGAGCTCGACGTTCTGGCCGGTATTCGGGTCGTAATAAGGATCCACGCCGCGGATGGTCTGGCTGAAATTTTCAGATATCCGGTCGTAGGCAGCAGAGCGCTCTTGCCAGCCTCTCATATTCATGTCGCTGATTTCATTGAAATTGCGGCTGATCTGGCGGGATAACGCACCGATCTGGTTGATAGAGCGGATCGTATTGCTCGTCAGCCCTTGGATGACCTGTTGAACGACCGCTGTCCAGGCAGGGTTGATCTGAATTGAAGCGAAGATAGCCCGATAGAGGTCAGCATAGCTTTCCAGATGCTCGCGGTTGGATCGGAAGCTGGTCAAATAACCCATGCTCCAGTAGACATTTTCTGCATTACCGAAAATACCCGGGATAGATATGCGTGTATATTCTGCCACTCCGGACATTTCCTCACCCACCGGTTGGTTATTGTGGGTGTACTGCAGCCGCACCCGGGCCGAGTCGGTCGAATACTGCCCTGCTTGCCCCGCATTGGCCTGGTTGTGGGTGACAACCTGTAGTAATTCGGTGGCTGGCCCTTCATCGACAATGGCCAGATCTTGAATCCTGCGGTAGCGCGGCAGGACGAACTGGCGCATCGTCTCGCCGGCTGCCAGCGGCTTGCGGACTTCATAACCGAAATAAAGACTACCAGCCGGCATGGTCATTTGCACCAATGGATTATTCGTCCAGGTGAAATACAGGGTTGGAAATGCTTCGAAAGCTTCGAGGCCGTTAGGATTGGTAATTTGAAGGCCGATCTGGGCTGGTGCAGCCGGGCGTGCAGTCACCCATGTGACCCCACCGCTCACCTGCCAGCCTTGAGGCACAAGGATGGAAAAGGCTTCCAATCCGGATTGGGGATCGTAATATGCAAAAGGGTTGAGAGACAGGCCGCTAACGATAGTACCGGAAGCCTGATGATTGCCAGGGCGGGTTTCCTGGCGGGCAGCGGATCGTTTCAGAATCAGCTTCGCCCCACAGTGCTGGCAAGTCAACTTATCCCCTTCCATCTGAAGGGTCGCCCCACAGCGGGGACAATCCAATTGGATAAACTCATTCTGATTGCCTGTCATAGGTGTTTCCTCCCCGATTTATCGTTCCAAACAACATAGTTAGAAGTTACGCAGTTGAGTGTGAAAGTGGGGGTGGTCGCCAGCATGCACGCCCCCGAATGGGCAGGCATGATCGCCGAGAGCCTCCCAAACCTTCGCCTTGTACTCCTGCCCCCATTATATAATTATTCTCCCATGATCGAAGGCGCACTTTACCTGCATCCAGGGAGCCCCTCAACCCAATTCCCCCTGGTTAGCTCGCGGCGAGATCATAGCGCTAAGCAAACGGTCATCCGGCTGCCCTGGCCTGGCGAGGAAGAGATTTCCAAGCGCGCCCCGATCAATTCTGCCCGCTCGTAAAGGCCTAACAGGCCGAAGTGTCCCCCGGGCGCAAACTCGGCTGGGCTGTTGGGGACCTCGAAGCCATGGCCGTTGTCGCTCACTACCAGCCTGACTTCGCCGGGCGCATACGAGATATGCAGGTTGGCTTGAGTTGCCTGGGCGTGCCGGTTGACGTTGTTCAACGCTTCCTGGGCCATCCGGTAGAGCGCCAGTTCGACCTCGGGGTTCAGGCGTATCTCCGTGCCCTCGCGTTGAAACGTCACCGGTATAGCCGCAGCCTGGCTGGCCTCGCGCGCCAGCATCTCCAGCGCCGTGACCAGCCCCAGGTCTTCCAGGTAGATCGGCCGCAAGGCGCGCGTCTGGCGGCGCACGTTTTCGATCGCCTGTTCGGTCAAGGAGACTACCTCGGTTAAAGACGCCTCAGAGGAACCGTTATTCGTCGCCAACTGGGCGAGCTGCACCCTCTGCTTGAGGGCAATCAGCGATTGGATCGTGTCGTCGTGCAGCTCGCGCGCCAGGCGGCGGCGCTCCTCTTCCTGCCCCGCGGTGATGGCGCCAATGTAACTGTGCAGGCTTTGTTGCGCTGCCTTCACCTTGCGTGCCATGTGGATCAGCTCAGCCTGTAAGCGGCGGATCTCGGCGATACCCCCCACCGGCTGTTCGATGGCTTCGAATTCCCCCCACGCCAGCGTCGCCGCTTTCGCTTCGAGAGCTTGCAGCGGCTTGACGATCCATCGTAAGCCAAACCACAGCGCCAGGAGCGTCAGCAGGAGCACCGGAACCAGCACCAATGGAGCGAGCTGGGTCGTGCGCAGGGTTGGGGTGTCGACCGTCTCCCAGGGCTCTTGCATGGCTAAAGCCCACCCCAAAGGAGCAACGGGGCTGTAAACCACCACGTGCTCGCTCTCATCTACCTGCACGTAGGAGACGCCGCTTTCGCCGCGCAGGGCTTCCGCGATCCCCGGGTGCGCCGCTGCTCCGCTGTCGTAAGCAAAAGACCCGCTCTGATAAAGCACATTCCGGTTGGCATCTACGATGACGACCGAGGCCTGTGATCCGCCGGCGAATGAGCTGGTCAGTGTATGCTCGACCAGGTTAGCCGCCGATGATGCTCCAGCCGCGATCCAGCCTTCCCCTGGTGTAACTGCTAGCGCGAGCACCATGCTTTCCTGAGTAGCAGGGTGGCGATAAGCGCTGGAAACGAATACTTCAGCCTCCTGCTGTTGCAGCAGATCACCGAGCGCGGGCTGGGATTGCTCCTCCAGGGCTTTCCAAACCCTCTCGTCGCCGCTGAAGCTCACCAGCGCGCCCTGCGGGTCGAAGAACGCCAGGCCGGCATCGAATTCCGCCCGCAGGTAGTCCGAGCTGGAAAGGACTTCGGGGAGTTCGTCTTGGGTGGCGCCCTCTCCTAGCAAGGATAGGCCGC
>JAQUAE010000101.1 GCA_028687395.1 Anaerolineales bacterium
TCATCCCAAGCACCTTGCCGCGCAGCACCGGTTGGTTCCCACCGGCTTTCCATTCAGCCTTCAGACGCATGGCCAGTGCGAGCATGTCTTCGAGTTGTTGGGGAGAAAAGTCGGCGATTGCCAGAAAATCCTTCATGTCCTGCAACTCCTTAAAGATGAAATAATCACCCCGGCAGCGGTTCGTGATCGATCTCACGATGCCGCTTGGGGTGAGTATATCATAGCAGATTGGGGCGACGTACTGCCTTAGGGCAGGAATTGGCTTGACGCATGTCACTTTAGGGGGAGGGCGCTAGCGCCTGGCGGGCAATCCATGCATATAAATTTGCGTTATCGTTATGATATGCATAATAAATTCAATGTTGCGCCATGGGATGGAAAAGAAAAACCCGCCCTGAACGAGCGGGTCGTTGAGCGGGTGATGGGATTCGAACCCACGAATGGTAGCTTGGGAAGCTACTGCCTTACCACTTGGCAACACCCGCGTTGCTGGGCAAGATTATACCCGAATTTTTCCTGCGCTGGACGGTGAATGAACGCCAGGGAGCGGAGCTGGCGTGGATCCAAAACCTTGCCCGCTTCCCAGCAGCCTATTACCACGTCCTGCAAATTCTGGTAAACTGGATGGGGCGGAAGGAATAAATATACACAGTACAGGACAGAAAGGGTTATGCAACCGATTCTGAGCGTCGATTTGAGCACAGGGGAGATCAACCCGCTCGTCGTTCCGGAGACCTGGGTACGCGAATACGTCGGGGGGGCTTCGCTGGCGGCGCGCCTGCTCTACGCGGCGCTCACGCCTGAACTGGACCCGCTCTCCCCACGAGCGCCGCTGCTCTTCCTCACCGGCCCGCTCACCGGCACATCCGGGCCGGCCGTGGGACGCTTCGTGGTCACCGGAAAGTCGCCAGCCACGGGCTTGTGGGCGGAATCCAATTGCGGTGGTTTCTGGGGGCCGGAGCTGCGCATGGCAGGTTATGATGGGCTGTGGATTAGCGGCCGCGCCGAGCAGCCGGTGTATTTATCCATTCATGACCACCAGGTAACGCTCCGTCCCGCCACGCACCTGTGGGGGTTGGAGACCTACGCCACGCAAGAAGCTATTTCCCAGGAGCTGGGCCAACAGGGAACGCGGGTGGCGGTGATCGGGCCGGCGGGCGAGGCGCGCCTTCCCTTCGCCAGCATCCTGACTGATCATGGTCGGGTGGCAGGGCGCACTGGCCTGGGAGCGGTGATGGGCGCCAAGAACCTGAAAGCCATCGCCGTTCAGGGAAATGGCCGGGTGCCGCTGACTGACGGCGAGGGATACGCTCGAGCGCGCAGCCTGGCCAATAAAGACCTGCGCTCGAATGCCGAGACGGAAGTGGCGCGCCAGCTTGGCACAGCCTCTGTGGCAGACTATTTGGATTACCTGGGCGAGATGCCCAAGAAATATTTCCAAAGGGTGGAATATGGAGGCGCCGAGCGCATCTCCGGTGCGGTCATCGCCGACACCATCCTGGCAGGTGTGAAAGCCTGCCACGCCTGCGTCATCGCTTGCGGGCGGGTGGTGCGCCTGGAGGATGGCCTGAAGCGCAAGGGCATGGAGTACGAGACGCTGGTGAGTTTCGGTCCCAACCTGCTGATCGATGACGTGCCAGCGATCACCCGCTTGGGGGAGTTGTGCGACCGCCTGGGGATGGACACGATCAGCGCCAGCAACACGATCGGACTGGCGCTCCGCCTCTACGAAAGCGGCGCAATTCGCCCCGAAGACACCGGCGGGCTGCCGCTGCGCTGGGGGGACCCGGCGCTGATCGAGCAGCTTCTCACCCTGGTGGCGCGGCGCGAGGGTTTCGGCGCGTACCTGGCGGAGGGGGCCAGGGCGCTGGGCAAGCGCTTCCACGCCGAAGAGCTGGCGGTCCAGGTCAATGGGCTGGAGGTCGCATACCACGACCCGCGAGGCAGCTCCGGCATGGCTCTGGTGTACGCCACTTCACCGCGCGGCGCCTGCCACAACCAATCGGACTATTTCCTGGTGGATATCGGCGGCGGGGAGGAGAGCCTTGGCATGCGCAAGTACCCCCGCCTGGCTGGCAACGAGAAGGCGCGCAACGTCGCCATTCACCAGGATTGGCGCACGCTTTTCAACAGCCTGGTGATGTGCGTGTTTGCCAACGTGCATCCCGACCAGGTGCTGGTATTACTTAATAGCGCCACTGGCGCTGCCTGGACGGTGGAGGGGATGATGCAAGCAGGGGAACGCGGTTGGAACCTGAAGCGCCTGATCAACCACCGCCTGGGCTTGCGGCGTGAAAACGACCGCTTACCCAAAGCTCTATTGCGCCCCTTCGAGGACGCCACCCCGGGGAAGGGCAACTTCGTCCCTGATCTTGAGGCGATGTTAGCGGCGTATTACCAGGCGCGCGGCTGGGATCCCGTTACGGGATTCCCCACACCTGCCAAGATGGATGAACTGGGTTTGGGTTGGGCGGCAGCAGACCTGGCCGCGCTCACTCCGGAGCTCCAGGCGAACAGGACGTAAGCATTCTCTCTCGGGGAGGCAGGACGATGAAACTGGTGAGCGTGGCGGAGATGCAGGCCATCGAGCGCGCCGCGGACGCGGCGGGATTGACCTACGCGCAAATGATGGAGAACGCCGGACAGGGTTTGGGGGAGGTGGTCGCTAAGGCTTATGCTCAACTGCCGGCGCGCAAAGCCCTCGGCCTGGTGGGCTCGGGCAACAACGGCGGGGACACGCTGGTGGCCCTGGCGTATCTGCTCGAGCGCGGTTGGCAGGCCAGCGCTTACCTGGCGCGACCCCGGCCACCGGGCGACCCGCTCATTGAGCGCTTCACTTCCCGGGGTGGGAAGCTGTACGACCTCGAAGCCGACCCCGAATTGGAGGGCTTATCCCGCCTGGTCGAAGGGCACCCACTGCTGCTGGATGGCGTCTTGGGCACCGGCATCCGCCTGCCCTTGCACCAGGCGGTCGCCAGAGTGCTCGAAAGGGTGCGCGACCTGGCCGGCCAGCTCGGCGAGGCGCTCCACGTCGTAGCGGTGGATTGCCCCTCCGGCGTCGATTGCGAAAGCGGCGCAGCCGCGCCTGAAACCATCCCGGCGGAGATGACCGTAACCATGGCGGCGGTCAAAGCCGGTCTGCTCAAACTGCCGGCTTTTCAACTGGCCGGGGAAATATGTGTGGTCAGCATCGGCCTGGCGGATGACTTCGAACCCTGGGCGAAGATCCAGCGCCTGGTGATGGAGAAGGACTGGGTGGCGGAGCGGTTACCGTCTCGACCGCTGGACGCGCATAAAGGCACCTTTGGCACCGCGCTCATCGTTGCGGGATGCGTCAATTACAGCGGGGCGGCGTTGCTGGCGGGAAAAGCCGCCTATCTGAGCGGCGCTGGCCTGGTGACGCTGGCTGTCCCTCGACCCTTGCAATCGGTGCTTGCCGGCCATTTTGCGGAGGCCACCTGGTTGCCGCTTCCGGAAGACCAAGGTGTGATCGCTGGCAAAGGCGCTGACCTGCTGCTGAGCCATGTGCATAAAGCGACCGCTTTGCTCATCGGCCCGGGCTTTGGGCTGGAAGAAACCACGCGCCAGTTCATCTCGCGGGTATTGCAAACTGCCAGCGAGCGCAAGCGCCCGGAGAAACGGTACCTGGATACCGGCAGCGCACCTGGCGCCCCGCGGCGGATCGAGCTGCCCCCACTGGTCATGGACGCCGATGGGCTCAAGCTGCTGGCGCAACTCCCGAACTGGCCTGGATTGCTACCCGCCAACACGGTGCTGACGCCTCATCCAGGCGAGATGGGCGTGCTCACTTCGCTCTCGCCGGCAGAAATCCAATCCGACCGGTTGGCCCTGGCGGAGCGCTGCGCCCTCCAGTGGGGTCACGTGGTGGTTTTGAAGGGAGCGTTCAGTGTAATTGCCGCGCCGGATGGGCGCACTGCTCTGGTCCCGGTGGCTTCGGCGGCGCTGGCGCGGGCTGGCACGGGGGACGTGCTGGCCGGACTGATCGCCGGCTTGCGGGCGCAGCGGCTGGAGGCTTTCGATGCGGCAGCGATGGGAGCCTGGATTCACGCCCAGGCGGGCTTGAGGGCGGCCAGGCGGGTGGGCAGCGAGGCGGCCGTCCTGGCCGGGGATATTCTCGATGGGGTGGTGGAGGTGATGGGGGAGTTGGCGGGGAGGGAAGGAAAATAATTGGAGTGCGGCAAGGGCGGCAGTCAAACTGCCGCACTCCCTGCCGCACTCCCTCCAAGGTGGAAAAGTTAAGATTTTGTCGGGGTGGTGGAGGATTCACCGCCAGCCAGGTTGTCGCGGGTGCGCTTGGCCGCCTTCTTTCCGGAGTCGATGGCGCCCTCCAGGCGAGTCTTCTGTTCTTCGAGGATCACCTGGCCGCGTTTCTGCAGCTCAGTGGTGCGCTGCTTGGTGATCTGGGTCAGCTCTTCCGCTCGCCTACGGGTTTCTTCGAGGGCTTTCTCGGCGCGCGAGCGGGCATCCTCCAGGGCATGTTCAGCGCGCAGGCGGGCTTCTTCAGCCGTTTCCACGGCCTTGTCTTTGATCTCGATGCTCTTTTCCTTGATTACAGCCCGCGTCTCCTCTCCAGATTGGGGGGCGTAGAGCAGGGCAATCACCGCGCCGAGCACGCCGCCGAGCACAAAACCGGTCAAAAAAGCGCCGAAATCACTATCACGATTAGACATCATTCACTCTCCTTGCTTGAATATTAGCTCCGTCGCCTGGTAAAACCGAATAACCTGGACATTTCCTTCAACGCGGCGAGGTATTCGTTCAACTTCATCACCGGCTCGACCATGTTGTTGCTCAGGAAGGCGGTCGTGCCGCGCAGGGTGTTGACTGTCTCGTTGGTCGAATCCAGGATCGGCTTGATTTCGTTCTGGAGCAGGTTGATCAGCCTGGCGATTTGGGCGATCAGTATCACCATCGACAAGCCCAACAAAAGGGATACCAGCCCCATGAAGATGATGAAGATGTCGCGGATCTTCTGCGTATCCGTCCCGGGGCGCACCAGGTAGACGACGAAGACGACCAGCAACGCCAGGATGAGAATTGCGGCCAGGATGACCCCGACAACCACCCGCTTACGCTTGCGCAGTTCGTCTGGCGCGAGGGTTTCTCCGCCGTCTTCCCGGATGGGCTGTGATGATAGGATTTCTGCTTCCATGCCAGAGGGATTCTACCATAATTCCCTTTAGGGGTTACTTCGAGCCGGTTGCTGTTAACTCAATCCGGCAACCGCTTTCCTTCGGTACTGTTCTGCCGTCCCGGCGCGGGAAGTTTGTCACTTGAGGGGAGGTGGTGGACTGTCTATAATCAAGGCGATGTGCGTGGCCGGTATACGAATATTTTCTGGGAGATACGAGGATGCCGAGCAAACATTTTCTGGACACGCAGGACTTCACCAAGGCAGAGTTGCTGGAACTTATTCACCTGATAGGCGTGCTCAAGGAGGCTGATCGCAAGGGAGTGCGCCCGAAATTGCTTCAGGACGCGTCCCTGGGGATGATCTTCGAGGAGCCCTCGACGCGCACACGCATCTCTTTCGAGGTCGCCATGACCCACTTGGGAGGGCACGCCCTGTACCTGAAGCCCGGCGAGATACACCTGGGAGAGCGCGAGTCACTGTATGACACGGGCAAGGTGGTCTCGCGGATGGTGGATGGCATCATGGCGCGCACGCTGAAACACCAGACGGTGATCGAGCTGGCGCAGGCTTCGGACGTCCCGGTCATCAACGGGTTGACCGACTACAACCATCCCACGCAGGTGGTCTGCGACGTCCTGACCATGCTCGAACACCTGCCTCCAGGCAAACGGCTGGAGGACGCGGAGGTCACCTTCGTGGGAGATGCCACCAACGTCTTGAGCTCGTTGATGTTCATCTGCACCAGGCTGGGGATGAAGTTTACCCACGCCGCGCCCGAAAGATACCAGCCTCCCCAGGAATGGCTGCACATAGCGCAACGCAATTGCCAGGAATCAGGAGGCTCACTGCGCGTCGCAGAGGACGTTCGCACCGCAGTGCACAAGGCGGATTTCATCTACACTGACTTGTGGTGGTGGGTGGGGCAGGAGAATGAAATCCCCGAACGGCGACAGGCCTTCATGCCGGATTACCAGATCACCGCCGAGCTGATGGCGCATGCGCCTGCACATTGCAAGTTCATGCATTGCTTGCCGGCTTCGCGCGGCGTGGAAGTAACAGACCAGGTCATGGATTCGCCGGCATCGATCATCTTCGACCAGGCGGAAAACCGCTTGCACACCGAGAAGGGCATCCTGGTCTGGATGCTCTACCCGCGGCTAAAGCGCCCAACGGAGGCGGTGCGGCAAGCAGCAATGAATAATGTTGAAGAAGCCCTCAGCCGATTGTGAGTGACCCTCTTCCGCCTGGCTGGGAGCAGGGCGCTGCGCAATGTGGCTGATCATGCGCAGGTAGCGCCTTGACAGCACCCTGGAGTATAGGATAATAATAAAGTTAGGGCTTACGCAGTTGGGGGGAGGATCACGCTCAACTGCGTAACTTCTAAAAGTATCGGATAGAAAATAGTAGAAAAAATGTACGGAATAGACAAAATAGATCGTGATATTGTCAATCTACTGATGGAGGACGGCAGAATGCCGGCCTCGGAGCTGGCCCGTCGCCTGGGAAACGTCTCCGAGCGCGTGGTGCGTTACCGCATCGAGC
>JAQUAE010000102.1 GCA_028687395.1 Anaerolineales bacterium
GCGCCTCCCCCCGGACTGCCCTGCACGGCAATCACATCCACCCGCCAGTCGCCATCCATCTCGGGGTGCTCGAGGAGGTATGCTTCGGCTGAGGCCAGGAGGTGGGCCTGCTTGAGCGGCGTCACCGAGATTTCCGGCGGCCCGAGGGAATCCGTACGGCGGGTTTTCACTTCAACAAAGACCAGCGAGGCCGGCGACTCCTGGGATTGGGCGATGATGTCCACCTCGCCATGCGGGGTACGCACATTCCTGGCCAGGATGCGGTAGCCATGTGCCTCTAGATATGCGACAGCTTGCGCCTCTCCCCACCTTCCGGTAGCCTGCGCCCTTGCCATCTATCCCTCCCTCCACCTCTCCGGGACATGCCGCCACTGAATGTTGCCCGTGGTGACATGAACAACCCCTCCACCAAATTCATCTCCATAATAGAGTGCGAGGGCCTTCAACCAGCAGCTTATCTCCAACTATCCAGCAGGCGCGTCCAGCGCACGGACCACTGCCGTGACCGCGTGGCCTGTTTGCGCTCGACCACGCGCTGGTAGCGCTCGACCATCATCTGCGAGGTGCGCTCGATGGCGAACTCTTCGGCTGCCAGACGGGCGTTGTCACCCATCCTGCGCCGCGCTTCGGGGTCGGTGACCAGCCGCACCAGCTTGGCGGTGAAGGCAGCCAGGTCCTCCTCCGCCACCAGGAAGCCAGTCTCGCCGTCGCGCACAGTATCCGAGATTCCCGGCGAGTGGATGCCCAGCACCGGTAAGCCCATGGCCATTGCCTCGATGACCGAGAGCGGGTGCACCTCGGTGACCGAGGCGGTGACGAAGGCGTCGCCCATCGCCAGGTAGCGGTGAATCTCGTTGTAGGGCACCATGCCGGTGAATTTCACCCGTTCGGAGATGCGCATGGTCAGGGCGCGGTCAACGAGGTCTTCCTTCTCCGGCCCATCGCCAACCAGCACGAGGGCCATCTTATCGAAGGCTTGCACCGCGCCGGCGAACGAGCGCAAGAGGAAGTGCAGATTCTTCTCAGGTCCCAGGCGGCCGGTGTAAATGAAGACCACATCGTCCTTGCTCAAGCCCAGTTCCTGGCGCTCCGCCGCCTGGATGCCGGCGCGAAAGGGTTCCAGATCCACTCCGTTGGGGACGACCTCGATGGGCACGTTCACCCCCATTTTGATCAAGACGTCGCGCATCCCCGCGGAGGGCGAGACGACCAGGTCGCAGGCCCGGCAAAAGGCGGGCATGTACGTCTCCAACGCCGTTTCTCCGAACGCCTCGGGCAGGATGGGCAGGTACACTTTGGCGTACAGGTCGTAACGCGTGTGGTTGGTGAACACGATGGGGATGCCGCGCGGGCGGCAGAAGCGCAAGGCGAGCGAGCCGGTCAGGAAGGGGTGATGCACGTGAACGATGTCCATGGTGCGCAGCAGCCGACGCGCCTCCGCCGTATAGCTGAAGCTCAGGTAATACCCGGTATCCATCAAGGGCATCCCCGGGCTGCGGATCACGTGCGGCTCTTCATCGTGGTAATCCTCGTCGCCGAAGGTAAAGACGAATACCTCGTGACCTTGCTTCTCCAGTGCGCTCTTATTCAGCTTGATGTAATTGGTAATACCGCTGACGTGCGGGGTGTAGACATCGGCCATCATTCCGATGCGCATGCTATCTTTCTCCTGCTCGAGCGGATTCGTAGGCTTGATGGTAAGTGCGGTGCGTCATCGTACGGATACTTAGAACAATCGTAGTGCAGCGCCTTGCCAGGCAAGCGCCCAGACGGAAGCGCGCAGCGAGCACCACCATTATAACAACCGCAAAGGATAACATGCCCGCCAATATTGCCTGGGTTACGCGCTGTGCGGATTGAAGATGAGACTCTACACATTGGATTTCACATTCGTCTTGGCAGCCTGCCCCTCACGGATTAGAATACGTTCGTGACCAGGGAATGGAGTCTTCCTGACACGGAGCGGTTGAGCACGCTGGCGGCCTCGATTCTGCTGGCGTATACCCTGGCGCGCTTCGTGGATATCCCCGAGCGCCAGGTGACGCTCCAACTACCCGGCATCTTCCTGACACTAAACATCAACTTCCGCACCTTCATTGCCCCGCTGGTCGCCATCCTGACCGCCGCCGGCGCAAATTGGCTGCTGCGCGACCATCCCAAGAGGAGCCACAAGCACACCTTCGAGCACTGGTTGCTCCCAGCCCTGACCGCGCTGGTAATTGGCTTCCCGATCGCCGATTTGCCCTTCGGCCCGCAGTGGCTGCTCAGCCTGATCGTGGGGGGCGGTTTGCTGATGGTGGTGTTGATTGCCGAGTACATCACCCTGGACGACGACGACGTCAGGCAACCCCTGGCCGCGGTGGGTTTGACAGCGGTTTCCTTCGCGCTGTTCATGACCCTGGCGGTGCTCTTGCGTTTGAACTACGTGCGCCTGATCTATACCTTGCCGGTGATTTTCCTGGCCAGCGGGGTGGTCAGCCTGCGCACGCTGCACCTGCGCCTGCACAGCCGCTGGGCGTTCCTCGAAGCGCTCACCGTGGCCACGCTCACCAGCCAGGTGTGCGCAGCCTTGCATTACTGGCCGCTCTCGATGGTGAGCTTTGGCCTCGCCTTGCTGGCGCCGACCTACGCGGTGACCAGCCTAGTGGTGGGGCTGAGCGAAGACGAGCCCTTGCGCCGGGCGCTGGTGGAGCCGCTCTCGGTGATGACCCTGTTGTGGGGGCTGGCGTATTGGTTCCGTTAGCATGGATGCCAAATCAGGAACTGGTCATAGCGAGTGAATTGATGCAGGCGATGCGCGCTGCCGTGGAGCGCTCCCTGCCTCTGGAAGCCTGCGGTTTACTGGCTGGCGTTGGAAACGAGGCCCTGGCCGTCCTGCCGGTGACCAACAGCCTGCGCAGCCCTGTCGCCTACCGCATGGACCCCCAGGAGCAATTGCAGGCTTTTCTCAGCATCGAAGCGCACGGGTGGGACTTGCTCGCCATCTACCATTCCCACCCCAGCGGACCAGCACATCCCTCTGCGACGGACATCTCCCAGGCGTACTACCCGGAGACGCCTTACCTGATCTGGTCCCCCCGCAAGGAGGGCTGGCAATGCAGGGGATTCTTCATCCGGGATGGGGAAGTGAGCGAAATCCGCCTGGTCGTTCCTCCCTCATGAAGCTGAAAGCAGAGCGGATATCCAACATCTCATACCACTTAAATAAGGTTGTGCGTTCATGGAAGTCACCCTCAGCGTTCTCGTCACCGTCCTGTCCTACCTGATCGGATCGATCCCCTTTGGCTTGATCCTGGTGAAAGTGTGGACCGGAAAGGATCTGCGCCAGATCGCCAGCGGGCGGACGGGCGGCACCAACGCCGGCCGCGCCGCGGGCATGTGGATTGGGGTGCTAACAGCCCTCCTGGACGGGATCAAGGGGATAGCAGCCGTGACACTCTCCCGCGCCCTGCTGCCAGGTCACGTCTGGCTGGACATCCTGGCGCCACTGGCAGCCATCCTGGGGCACAATTACTCGATCTTCATGATCGAACGCGATGCATCGGGGCGCGTGCATCTGCGCGGCGGCGCAGGCGGGGCGCCATGCGTGGGAGGCTCGATTGGGCTCTGGGCGCCCAGCCTCTTCATCATCCTGCCTCTGGCCGCGCTCATCTTGTACTTCGTGGGTTACGCCTCGGTCACTACGATGAGCGTCGCCTTGATCTCCACCCTGCTCTTCGCCTACCGCGCCTGGATCGGCGCCTCCCCGTGGGAGTACGCCCTGTACGGCATACTGGCCGAATTGCTCCTCATTTGGGCTTTGCGCCCGAACATCCGCAGGTTGCTGCAAGGGAAAGAGCGCCTGGTGGGATTACGCGCCCGGCGAAAGCAGCGCGACGAATAGCGGCTCGCTACTCATCCTCCTCGTCAACGTAATCTTCCTCGTAATCGTCATCCTCGTCGGAGGCGGCAGGCTCCACTCCGTACATCTGCCTGTACAGGGCCACCAGATTCCTGCGATGCAACGACTCCGCCAGCCCGCCAATCAGGACGCGGCTCTTACCGCACTCCTCGACGCTCACCTCTTCGAGAATATCCATGGGGAATTTGCGCCGCGACGCCTTGCGCACTGCCTTGCGGATGGCGTTGAGGTAGAAGAGATTTTCCTTGATGAAATTGTCGATTTCACCGCGCAGGACGATTTCCCCGTGCCCCTGGACGATGTTCTCCAGGCCCATCTTGGCTACCTTCTTCAAGGAAGCGATCAGGTCATCGAGGTCGCCGTCCACGATGTAGGGCAACGGCATGCAGGCGTCGCCGCCAAAGAGAACGCGATCCTCCTCGACCAGCACGGCGATGTTGTCGGCGCTGTGTCCCGGGAGAGGGGTCATGCTGAGGGTCTTCTTGCCCACGCGCAGGCTGATCATGCCTTCTTCGAAGGTCAGGTGAGGCAGGACGATCTTCACATTGCGGTAGGCGTTGTTTTGCTGGCGAACGGATTCCATCGAGGGCTCGCCGCGCTCCGCCATCCACTGGCGGCACAGGCTATGGGCGATGACCGTCGCGCCGGGGAAAAAGCTGTTGCCCCAGGAGTGATCAGCGTGGTAATGGGTGTTGATGATATACCGGACGGGCAGGTTGATCTCTTGATCGATGAAGTCCCGAATGGCCATTGTCTCCTCCGGCAACGCCAGAGTGTCGATGAGCACCACCCAATTCGGGCCGATCACTGCCCCAGCGGTTACCTGGGCGTAAAGTTCACTTTGGAAGGCAAACACATTCTCGGCGACGCGCTCACGCTGCAGCATAGGCTGTCAAGCTCCCTAAGGTAAAGTGTGTCTAGAATAGCATAAACCAGCAGCAAACGTCAAGAAACCTTGACATAATATATATCCGTTTTCACCCGGAATTGGAGCATTTGCTCGAAAATCATTTGACCATTGGCACATTCCTGGATATAATGTTCCCAACAATTGCATATAACCTCCCCTGGAGGAGTAAGCTTGCCCGGCGCTGGCAGAGAAGGTGTGGCCACCGGTTGAGAGCCCCCGCAGCAGCAGCGAGCTGAAAGTCGCCAGGGAATATGGCCGAAGAAATCGACCCGTTAGCCGTAGGTCGAGAGTAGAACGGCACGGAGAAGCCCGTTATCGCTGAATCCGGTTAGGCTCACGCTGGTGAACCCGCCCGGAGATGAGAGTGCCGGAAGATGCTTCTGGCGAAGTGAGGTGGTACCACGCAAGGCGTCCCCTTTCGTCCTCAATTGGCGAAAGGGTTTTTGTTAATAGACTGTCGAAAGACAGCGAGGAAGAAAGACATGCACACCTATCCTGTCATGCAAGTGGATGCGTTCACCCGGCGCCCGTTGGGGGGCAATCCCTGCGCGGTGATCTTCGACGCCGATGACCTGGACGAGGCGCTCATGCTCGCCATCGCCCGCGAGATGAACCTGTCCGAGACGGCCTTCATGCGCGCCTCCCAGCGCGCCGATTTTGGCGCGCGCTATTTCACCCCAGCCGAGGAGATCCCACTGGCGGGTCACCCAACGCTTGCCGTCGTGCACGCCCTGATCGAAAGCGGTCAACTGGCTCTCTCCGGGGAAACGACACGCATCACCCTGGAGCTGAAGGCAGGCGTCATCCCGGTGGACATCACCACCCAGGCGCAGGTCCAGCGGATCGTCATGTCACAGATCAAGCCACAGTTCCTGGCTTGTTACCCAGCCCAGCAGGTCGCGCCCGCGTTCGGCTTGTCGCCCGCCGATTTCCTCCCCGAGGTGCCCATCCAGACCGTATCCACCGGCACGCCGCAATTGATGCTGCCTGTGCGCGAGCTGGAGGCGCTGCGCAAGATCGCCATCCAGCCGGGAGCGTTTCAGCGCTTGCGTGAAGCGGGCGATTTCTTCAGCGCCCACCTCTTCTGCCTGGGTGGTGTGACGGCCGAGGGCGACACCTTTGCCCGCCACTTTGCCCTCCCCCCGGACGTGATCGAGGACCCCTTCACCGGGTCCGCCACCGGAGGCATGGCTGCCTACCTGTGGCGCTATGGGCTCCTGCCCTCCCCCACCTTCACCGCCGAGCAAGGGCACTGGCTGGGACGCCCCGGCAGCGCCTCCGTGGAAGTGATTGGCCCGCCGGAGGACATTCAAACCGTCAAGGTGGGCGGCAGTGCCGTCACCGTGCTGCGCGGCAGCCTGACGATCTAAACCTACGACTTCACCCTGGAGATAGAGATGACCGCCTATACCTTACCCAAAGCCTACAATTTCAAAGACACCGAAGGGCGCGTCTACGCCTGGTGGGAAGAGCGCGGCTACTTCAAGCCCACCAACGACCCCAACCAGCCGGGATTCGACCCCTCGCGCAAGCCGTTCGTCATCTCCATACCGCCGCCCAACGTGACCGGCGAGCTGCATTTGGGGCACGCCATGTTCGTCTCGATGGAAGACCTGATGATTCGCTACCATCGCATGAAGGGCTTTCCCACTTTGTGGGTGCCGGGTTCCGACCACGCCGGCATCGCCACCCAGCTCCAGGTGGAGAAATCCCTGGCCAAGGAGGGCTTGTCGCGTGAGGCCATCGGGCGTGAGGCGTTTCTGCGCCGCACCTGGGACTGGAAGGCGAAGTATGGCGGCATCATCACCCGCCAGAT
>JAQUAE010000103.1 GCA_028687395.1 Anaerolineales bacterium
AGACGATGATCCACAATGTCAGGACGCCCAAGATCAGGCGCATGGTGATCAGGCTGAAGGGCGGAATCACCTCCAGCACCACCTTGCTCACCACGTACATCCCGCCCCAGATGGCGGAAGCGCCCAGTCCGGCCCAAATGCCAAAGCGTCGCATCGCCCGTTTCGCCGTCATCGGCTGATGAATGGGAAGAAGTAAAGTAAGCCGTTCAGCGTCGCGACGGGTGGACCGCTGATAGGGATGAGCAGCTCATCGCTGGTGACGCCGTAAGCGGCGTTTTCGATGAGCACTGTTCCGCTCAGCGGCGTCTGCACCGTCAGGGTGACGCTGCGGCTCTCCCCGGCGAGCAGGGAGGCGAAATCCCAGCGCAGCACACTCCCGGTTTGGGAGTAGGGGGCGCTGGCGCTGATGAAGGCGGTGTGCGCGGGGAGGGCGTCGGTAAGGATGACGTTGTGCGCCGGGCTGAGCACGTCGCTGTTGGTGATGGTCAGGGTATAGGTCAACAGGTCCCCAAAGGCGGTGAAGCGCTGAGATGGGGTTTTGTGGATCTGGGGCACAGCGAGCTGGTAGGCGGCGTAGGCGTCGATGCGCCCCCAGCCGAAGGTGTTGTTGGGGATGCTGCTACCCGGCACCCCGCCGCAATCTTCGCTGGCGGTGAGCGGGACGGCGCTGCGCTCGACCAGCATTTGCAGCAGGTCGGGCTGGCCGCGCAGACCCGAATTGGCGGACACCAGCAGGGCAACCAGGCCGGCGACGTGCGGCGCAGCCATGCTGGTGCCACTGAGGGAGTAATACAGGGGGTTCGTATAACTGGAGGTGATGCTCACGCCCGGCGCGGTCACCTCGGGTTTCAGGCGGTTGCTGCCATCCACGCTGACCGGCCCCCAACTGGAGAAGCTGGCAATGGCGTCGAGCTGGTTGGTAGCGCCCACGGTGAGGGACGCGGCGTAAATGGCTGCCGGGGTCATAACTGTGTAGCACTTTCCCAATCCATCGTCACCGTAGTTACCTGCGGAGTGCACCGTGGCGATGCCCGCGGCGCGCACTGCTTCTACCACGCTTAGCAGCACGTTCGGATCGCTGCAGCCTTCGGCTACCGGGCAGGTCCAGGAATTGTTGATCACGTCTGGCGCCAGGTCGGGCCGCGGGTCGCTGCCATCGATGCGCGTCGGCGCGATGAACCACTGGTAGCACTCGGTGTAGGTCGCCGGCGTTCCCCAGCCCTGTTCCATATTACGGCAGCCGATCCATTTTGCACCTGGCGCCATGCCGATGTGGGTGTTTTGGGCGTCCCGGCCGCCTGCCAGGATGCCCATGGTGTGCGTGCCGTGCCCGCCGTCGTCGCAGGGCGCTGGTGAATCGAAGCCGCAGGGATTCCCGGGTGCTGTACGGGAATCATTGGCGTGGATGGCGTCGTGCCAGGCGTAGTCGTGGTCCGCCGCGCTGCCGTTCCAGCCGCGATATTGGTCGATCAATGCCGGGTGTTGCCAGGCGTAGCCGGTATCCTGCCCGCCAACCACCGCCCCCTGGCCAGTAATCCCGGCTGCCCACACCTTATCCGCGTTTACCTTGAGCAAGTTCCATTGTGCGCTTTCGGCCTGGGGGCTATCAGGAACGAGTGGTGCCCTTTCGATTGGGCCTGCCCCGGGTTCCTGCAGGCGCACGTGCGGGTTGGCTGAGAGGCGGGCGACGTCCTTGCGGCGGGCCAGCTCCTGCACCAGGGTTGGCGACCCTTGCGCCCAAACCATGTTCGCCACCCAGAAAGCGCGGTGCGGGACGCCTCGCCGCTGCAACTCCTGCAGGAGAGGTGCCTGCGTCCGCCGGGCGACCTCTGTCAGGCGCCGGTAGACGTAAGCACCCTTTTCGGCCTTGGTCTTCAGGCTTGCCGCGCCGCTCAAGTCAGCCTGCTCGGAGAGGACGATCAAGAACTCGGTCTCGCCCGATTGGGCGCGGTCCAGCACCCAAGGGTCCACCTTGGCGTGCCAGGCTGGGCTGAGGGAAAGGGCGGTCGCCCCTCCAGAGCTGGCTGTCCAGGAGGCACTGGCCAGCAATCCCAGCAGGGGGAGCAGGCGGAGGAACCGGGCGTGCGTCGTTTTCACGCGGCGAGGGCTGCCACCAGCTCGCGGCAGAAGTCAGGGATGTCGGCCACGACGCGCCCCCAGACCAGGTTGCCTTCCCGGAAGGCAGGCGCGTCCACCCATTGCGCCCCGGCGTTGACCAGGTCGTCCTTGATGGCGACCGTGCCGGTGGCTTTGCGGTCTTTGAGGATACCGGCGGAAATTAACACCGATCCGGCGTGGCAGATGGCGGCGATGATCTTACCCTGCTGATCGGCCTCGCGCACCAGCGCCGTGATTTCCGGATAACGGCGCAGCTTATCTGGCGCCCAGCCTCCGGGCACCACCACGGCGTCGAAGTCGCGCGCCTGCGCCTGGGCGGCGTCTATGTCAACCTGGGCATCCAGGCCGTTCTTGCCGCGGAAAGTCGCCTGGCGGCCGCTGCCCACCACGGTCACCTGGGCGCCTTCCTCGCGCAGGCGCATCACCGGCACCCAGAATTCCAGGTCCTCGAACCCGTCCTCGATCAAGACGGCTACACGTTTGCGTTTAAGCTTCATGCTTACGCTCCTGGTTAGAGTTTAAGTAACAAGCGGATTTCCGGCAAGATGAACGGCAGCGCCAGTGCGCCGCCTGCCAGGCCAGCCATCACCGCCAGCGGGACTGCCGGGAGGGGCAGGCGCAGCAGCCCGAACGCCAGCAGGGCGCCGGCGGCGCTGCCCAGGGTTGCTCGCCTCAGGGTGGTATCCATCGCCAGCAGGTCGGGGAAGCGCCGCTTGAGCAGCCACCACAGGAGCAGCGCTTCGCCGCTGTACGCCAGGCTGTTCGCCATGGCGATGCCGCCCGGACCGAGCGCCGGGGCGAGGGGGAGCGCCAGGGCGACGAAAGCTGCCGCGGTGGCTGCGGCTGCCAGCAGCGGCGTGCGGGCATCCTGTTGGGCGTAGAAGCTGCGCACGGCAATCTCCAGCAAGGCGTGCCCGCTCAGCCCGAGCAGGAAGGCGCGCGCCGTCCAAGCCACGACCTCGGTGCCCGCCGGGTCGAAGCCCAGCAACCCCACCACCGGGCGGAGGACCACCGCCAGAACGGCCGCGCTGGGCAAGGTGAAAGCCAGCAGGGCGCGCAGCGAGTGGTTGAGCGCCTGGCGGAAGGCAGCCTGATCGTGGCGGGCAAATTGCGTCGAGAGGGTGGGCAGGAGCACTGTGGCGGTTGCCGTCCCGATCAGGGTTTCGGGTACCTGCATGAACAGCCAGCCGTACACCAGGGCTGAGACCGCGCCGGGAGGCAGCCGGGAGGCGATGTTGTCCTGCGCCAGGAATATTAGTTGAATGAAGAACACCGTCGCCACGCGTGGCCCCAGCAGGGAGAGCACCTGCCTGACCCCGGGGTAGCGTAAGCCGATGGCGGGGCGCCAACGGAACTGGTAGCGCACCAGTCCGGGAACCTGAATGGCCAGGAACAGCACCGCGCCCAGGATCACCCCGTACACCAGGCCGTGCACCCCGAGACCGAAAGCGGGAAGCTGCAAGGGGCCGAAGCGGTAACCGCTCTCCGGCGCCAGCACCAGCACGCCGAACAAGGCGCCCAGGTCGTACATGCTCGGCGCCAGGGCGGGCAGCAAGAAGTGCTGGTTGGTTTGCAGCCCGGCCATCACCAGCCCGCTCAGCGAGAAAAGCAGCGTGGCGATCAGGTTCAGGCGCATCAAGTCAGCCACCAACGCCTGCTGCTGGCTGGTGAAGCCCGGCGCTACCCCCAGGCGCCACGAGACGAGCTGGTTGGCGAACAAGGCCACCAGCAATGATAGCCCGGCTGTCACCAGGAAGACCAGGTTGGCGACCCGGGAAAAGAGGTCCCACGTCGCTGACCGCCCGCCTTTCTCCAGGAATTCCGAGAGCACCGGGATGAGCGCCATCGCCAGCGCGCCGCCGGAGATCAAAGCGAAGAGCAGGTCGGGAATGTTGTTGGCGGCGTTGAAGGCATCCAGCTCGCGGGAGAGGCCGAAGCTACGCGCGATCAGCACCTGGCGGGCGAACCCCAGGACTTTCTCCAGCCCAAAGAATACGGCGACGATCAACGTCGAACGGGCGATGTGTCTCATCCGGGGCATGGGAGTGTGTGCAACCCTGTCGGTAATAGCTGGGGCTGGCTATGGAGACGACCCAGGCAACCCATAGCCAGCCGGCAAGTCGTTTGAGGCGCTATTATACCCGCTCTATCTCCGGTAAACGGGCGTGTAGAAGGGGCGCTTGACGATGCGCGCCTTGACGGGCTTGTTGCGAATCAGGATGTCGATCTCATTGCCGATGGCGGCCAGCTCGCGGGGGATGAAGGCCATGCCCAGGTATTTGGAGGTCGTGGGCGAGAACATGCCCGTGCTGACCACCCCGATCTGCTCGCCTTCGTGCATCACTGGATACTCGGCGCGGGGTACGCTCTTGTCGACCATCTCGAAGCCCACCAGCACGCGCCGGGGACCTTCCAGCTTTGTTTTGAGCAGGGCGTCCCGACCGATGAACTCCTTCTCGAAGCTGACCGCGAAGGTCAGGCGCGCTTCGACGGCGTTGATATCCGCCGAGAGCTCGTGCCCGTAAAGCGGCATGCAAGGTTCGAAGCGCAGGCTGTCTCGGGCGGCCAGGCCTATCGGGAGCACGCCCTCGCTCTCGCCTTCCTTGAGGATTTTGTTCCACACCTTGAGAGCCTCATCGGCGGGGAAGAACAGCTCGTAGCCATCCTCTCCGGTGTAGCCGGTGCGCCCCATCAGGATGGGGATGTTCTCCAGGATGGTGCCCTGGACGGCAGTGAAGCGGGGCGCCTGCTGCACGTCGGCGCTGGTGATGCGGTCGAGGAGTTCCGGAGCCTTCGGCCCCTGAAAGGCGAGCATGTAGGTCTCGTCGGAGATGTCCCTGACCGTGACGTCGAACTCAGTGGCGTGAGCCTGAATCCAGGCGACGTCCTTCTCCCGGTTGGAGGCGTTGATGACCAGAAAGTAATACACCTTGCCCTTCTCGGCAGGGTCGGGGAGTTTATAGACGAACAGGTCGTCGATCGTCCCCCCGTCAGGGTAACAAAACAGGGCGTAGTGGGCTTCGTATAATGCCATCTGGCGCACATCGTAGGTCACGATGTGGTTGACGAAAGTCTCCGCCTGCAACCCGCGCACTTCCACCTGCCCCATGTGATCGATGTCGAACAAACCGGCAACCCGGCGTGTGGTATGGTGTTCTTGAATCGGACCGGTCGGATATTGAACGGGCATCTCCCACCCGGCGAAGGGGACCATCCGCCCGCCGTGATCGACGTGCCACTGGTATAAATGCGTCCTTTTCAATTGTTCAGTCATTGATTGGCTCCTTGATGTGTTCGAAAAACGCTTGGAAGTACGTCTTCATTATAACCCCGCGACTGGGGAAAGGGCGGCGCGGGGTGGAGCAGGAAATCGCCCCTTCGCTGGCGCTTGACAAGGGGGGACTATTTAATATAATGATGTCAAGAAAGTTTCACAATGAAAGAAAGTCTTCCGAACTCCAATCCGGGACAGGATTTCCTATGGATGAAAACCCTAACAACCTGACGAAAAGAAGCGCCACTGCCAGCTTGATGCGCAAGCTGAACCGCTCGGCAATCCTGGACGCGCTGCGGGAGCACTCCCCGATTGCGCGCTCCGAAATTGCCCGCCAGCTCAACATCAGCATCCCGACCGTGATGCGCGTGATCGACGAGCTGATCGCCGAAGACCTGGTGCGCTGGTCCGGCAACGCCCGCACCAGCGGTGGCCGGCCGCGCAACCTGCTCGAATTCAACCGCGAAGGCTACGCCGTCATTGGGCTCGACCTGGGTGGCTCCAAAATGTACGGCACGCTGGCTGACCTGGGGGGCAGGGTGCAGGATGAGATTTACCTCACCTGGAAGCACGGCGATCCCCAGGATAGCCTGGATCGCGTCTGCGAGCTGATCCAGAAGCTGCTCAACCGGCCGCGCCCCGCCGGGCAGGTAATCCGCGGCATTGGCGTTGGCGTGCCCGGTATCACTTTGCGGCGCGAGGGGTCGGTCACCTGGGCGCCCAGCCTCGGTTGGCGGGATGTTCCTCTGAAGAAGTTCCTCTCCAGTCGATTCTCCTATCCCGTTCTGGTGGAGAACGACGTCAACCTGGCTGCGCTGGGCGAATACGGCTTCGGCGCGGCGAAGGGCGCCTCCAGCCTGGCCTGCCTCACCATTGGCACCGGCATCGGGGTTGGCATCGTCATTGACCGCCAGATTTACCGCGGCTTCCGCGAAGCGGCAGGCGAGATCGGTTACCTGCCTCCCGACCCCACCTACCTGGGTCGCCGTTACGAAGCCTTCGGCGCCCTGGAGCACCTGGCTTCCGGCACCGGCATCGAGCAGCGCGCCAGGGAGGTCTACACCCAGATGGGCTGGCCGTTGCCCAAGGGGGGGCTGACCGCCGAAGCTGTGTTCGGCGCCGCCCGGCAGGGTGAGAGCTGGGCGGAACAGCTCGTCTCTGAGACAGGGGATTACTTGAGCCTGGCCATCTCTGCCATCAGCGCTATCCTCGACCCGCGGGTGATCGTTCTGGG
>JAQUAE010000104.1 GCA_028687395.1 Anaerolineales bacterium
ATAACATCCTGGTCGTCGCCGACCCGCGCCTGATCAAGGTGATCACCCATGGCGATGATGTGTTTGGTTTTCTCGTCGGCTTCCCGGATGTCTCCGCAGCGCTACAGCGGGCCAAAGGCCACCTCTTCCCCTTCGGCTTGATCGACCTGTTGCTGGAAATGCGCCGCACGCGTTGGATTGCCATGAACGGAGAGGGCATCCTGCCCGAGTTCCACGGGCACGGCGGCAACGCCCTGCTCTACTCGGAGATGGCCAAGACCCTGACGGAATACAAATTCCTGCACGCCGACCTCACCCAGGTGGCCGAGACTGCAGTGCAGATGCGCCGCGACCTGGAGAACCTGGGCGGCAAGGCTTATAAGAATCACCGGGTATACCACAAGTCGATTTGAGCTTGGAGGGCTCGCAATCCGGAACTTTTCGTCAGCCTAACCCCCCGATTTACAGGAGCAGTCATGGAAACCACACACCTGGGTCGCACCGGCTTGCTGGTCAGCCGCTTATGTCTTGGCACGATGAACTTCGGTCCACTGAGCAACGAAACCGACAGCTTCAAGATCATGGATCGCGCCCTGGAGCTGGGCATCAACTTCTTCGATACTGCCAACGTCTACGGCTGGAAAGTCGGTGAAGGGATCACCGAGCAAATCATCGGGCGCTGGCTGGCGCAAGGTGGAGGGCGCCGCGAGAAGATCGTCCTAGCAACCAAGGTGTTCGGCAGAATGGGGGATTGGCCGAATGAGCGCGGCCTTTCCGCTTACCACATCCGCCGCGCCTGCGAAGAAAGCCTGAGGCGCCTGCAGACCGACCACATCGACCTCTACCAGATGCACCACATCGACCGTTCTGCCCCGTGGGAAGAAATCTGGCAGGCTATGGAAACGCTCGTCTACCAGGGTAAGGTCCTCTATGTCGGCAGCAGTAACTTCGCCGCCCTGCACATCGCCCAGGCGCAGGCCGAGGCGAAAGTGCGACACTTCATGGGCCTGGTGTCCGAACAGAGCCTGTACAACCTGAACGCCAGGAGCATCGAATTGGAGGTCATCCCGGCCTGTAAGGAGTACGGCCTGGGCTTGCTCCCGTGGAGCCCCCTCGCCGGCGGCTTGCTGGGCGGCGTCTCCCAGGTCGAGAAGCACAGCCGCCGCGCTGACGAGGATACCCAAAAGGAAATAGCCCAATTTAAAGATAAACTGCTGGTTTACGAAGCCCTGTGCCGTGAATTGGGCGAGGCGCCTGCGGACGTGGCTATCGCCTGGCTACTGCACAATCCTGTAGTCACTGCGCCGATCATCGGGCCGCGCACCCTCGCCCAATTGGAGGGCGCCCTGCGCGCCCTCGAAATCCGCCTATCCGCAGAGACTCTCAAACGCCTCGACGAGCTCTTCCCGGGTCCTGGGGGGCCAGCGCCGGAAGCTTACGCCTGGTGAGCGCCCTTGATAGTTATTGAGAGTTCTTGTTCTTACAATCCGGTAGGATTGCCTGAGGAGAGCAGCGCCATACCGCTTTGCCAGGTGAAGACAGGATAAACACGGATGCGTGAAGTCGCTATCATTGGAATCGGGCAGACAAAGGTCGCCGAGGATTGGGAACACTCCCTGCGCCAGATCGCCGGTGAGGCCATCGTGGCTGCCATGCTAGACTCGGACCGGGACCGCGCCGACGGCTTGTTCGTCGGCAACATGATGTCCGGCTTGATTGGCGAACAGGAAAATCTGGGCGTCTTGATCGCCGATTGGGTGGGCTTGCCAGGGGTCGAAGCCGTCAAGGTCGAAGCAGCCTGTGGTTCAGGCGCGGCCGCGGTGCGCTCGGCCATCATGGCGGTCAGTTCGGGCGCGTTGGATTGCGCCCTGGCGGTCGGGGTAGAGAAGATGACCGAGACGCGGGGCGTGGATATCACCGCCGCGCTGGCCACCGCCGCCGACGCCGATTACGAGGCTGCCCAGGGGGTATCCTTCGTGGGGCTGAACGCCCTCGTCATGCAACGCTACCTGTACGAGTACGGCTGGAAGCACACCGATTTTGCCCCTTTTTCGATCAACGCCCACGCCAACGCCATGCACAATCCGTTTGCGCGCCTGCACGAGGTGATCACCGAGAAAGATTACCACATAGCGCGCATGATCGCCCATCCGATCAACCTGCTGGACGCCTCACCCGTGGGCGATGGCGCCGCCGCGCTGGTCATCGTCCCCCTGGAAAGCGCTTCCCGAAACGGCAAGCCAGCCATCAAAATCATCGCTTCCGCCTCAACAACGGATACCCTCGCCATTCACGACCGGAAGGACCCCTTGTGGCTCTCCGCGGCAGCCGCCTCAGCCAGGAAGGCATATTCCCAGGCGGGAGTCGGCCCGCAAGAGGTCGATTTCTTCGAGCTGCACGACGCCTTCTCGATCATGTCTGCCCTCTCATTGGAAGCCAGCGGCTTCGCTGAACGCGGCCAGGCGCCCCGCCTGGGTTTGGAGGGCGAGATCACCTCGCAGGGACGGATTCCCATCTGCACCCGAGGCGGTTTGAAAGCCCGCGGGCATCCCGTCGGGGCGACGGGGGTGTATCAGCTAGTCGAGGCAGTGCAGCAGTTGCGCGGCGAGGCCGGGGAAAATCAGATCGATGGTGCTAAAATCGGCATGGCCCAGAACATCGGCGGAAGCGGCGCCACAGTCATCACCCACATCCTGGCAGCCGCGGGGCAGGAATGAGAACAAGCATGAAAAAAGCCACCTTGATTGCGCTGGTCTTTCTTGCCTTCAGCGTTACAGCGTTTGCACCCCCGCGCACATTGGCAGGCGAGAGCTCCAGCCTGGCCGCCAGCGCTCCGGGCAGTGGGGAGCGCGCTCCCAGCAGCGTAGACAATAGCGCCAAGCCCACCCCAGCGCCCAATAAGCTCTCGCTTCAAGCCACCCCAGGAAAACCTCCCCGGCCGACAGCCACTCCCCTGAAGATCCCCCCGCCAGCAGACCCCAAGATGACCAACCTATTGATGGGCTTTGGCGTGCTCGCCGTAGCGGTGGTCATCGTTGGCGTGTGGCTGAACTGGGGCAGGATTTTCAAAGGCTGAGTCAAAAACTCGCCTGACAACGCAACGATGCGCGCCAGCCGCGCCTGTCGAGGGCGTCCTTCCGGCTGGTTATCGCGTATAATATACCCGCACAGTCTATCGGTTGAACCTTTGGGGTTGGGACATCTTAGCGGTGATTCTGAAAGCAGCTTTACATCACTTCAGGAGAGCATTATGTCTGATCGCAAGAAAGTCACCATCCCGCGCCTGTTCCAAAAAGTAACCAGCGGCGAGCCGATCACCTGGTTGACCTGCTACGACTACCCGACAGCCTACCTGCAGGAAGAAGCCGGCATCGACATGATTCTGGTCGGGGATAGCCTGGGAATGACCATGTTGGGCTACGAATCCACCCTGCCAGTGACCATGGAGGATATGATCCGCCACTCCCAGGCCGTGCGCCGCGGGGCGCCGAACGTCTTCCTGGTCGGGGACATGCCCTACATGAGCTACCAGATTAGCAACGAGATCGCTATACGCAATGCGGGGCGCTTCATGGCCGAGGCGGGATGCGACGCAATCAAGCTCGAAGGCGGAGCCGAGATGGCGCCGCGCATCCAGTCAATCGTCGCCGCCGGCATCCCCGCCATCGGTCACCTCGGCCTCACCCCGCAAAGCGTCAGCGCCTTGGGAGGCTTCCGCGTTCAAGGCAAAGGCGCCCTGGCAGCCAAGAAGATCATCGACGACGCCAAAGCCCTCGAGAACGCCGGCGCTTTTGCCATCCTGCTCGAAATGGTGCCCGACCGGGTGTGCCAGCTCATCACCGAGCGCGCCGAGAATTGCATCATCATGAGCCTGGGTTCCGGCCCACACGCCCATGGCCAGTTACTCATCTACCACGATATGTTTGGCCTCTACCCGCGCTTCAAGCCCAGAATGGCGAAGGTGTTCGGCAATGCCGGGGAAGTCATCCTGAACGGGCTGAAAGGTTACGTCCAGGAAGTCAGCGATAAATCCTTCCCCCAACCCGAGAACTGGTTTGGCATGCCAGACGAAGAATACCAAGAACTGAAGAAGTTGCTGAAGTAAATACCTGTAGAAGTTACGCAGGTGAGCGTGAAAGTGGGACTGCGTAAGCCCTATACCTGAATACATTCGAGGAAGGAGTCACCGGATGGACAAGGACTTGCAAGGACTGCTGAAGATCCCTTATGACCGGCTGGATGCGATCAACGCACTCCTGTTGAACCCAGACTCCCGCGTGATCCAAGATTTCCTGGCCGTCGTCAAGAAGTACGGTTCGCCCGAGGAGATCAACCGCAAAGCCGCCGAGGCAAGCAAGCTGCCCAATCTGCTCCAGCGCGTCGAGCGTTCACACCCCGAATACCTGGCCGACCTGCGCTGGCTGGAAGAGCAGCGCGACCGCAACGTGTTCATCAAGGTCGGGGATTACCGGCGCAAAGTCCTGGGGGAGAAAGCGGCTCATATGTCCTTCGCGGACGAGTTCGCCGTCACCCTCGAGATCAGCGCCACCCAATACTTCCCCTGGGTGATTGCTGCAGCGAAGCGGGCGATCGACGAGCAATCCCTGATGCCCGGCCGCTTCATCAAGGTCAGGAAGATGAAAGAGCAGGAAGGCGATGGGGATTTGCCCGCCATCGCCGCGGCGATGCAGATCATCGGCGCCAGCTACGTAGAAACCCTGGATACCAAGGGGACAGATGGCTCCAACATCCACCTGGGCGGACCGGAAACCATCACCGGCTACTTCGGCGGGGTAGGACAACCCAACCATTACCCCTTGAAGTGGCTGGACGAGTATCTGTATTACTACACCAACTATGGCGTACGCCAGGTGCTGAACATCAATCCCGGCACCGTCCTCGTGGGTTACCTGTTGCATCGCCTGGGCGTGGATATCGAATTCAAGATCTCCGTGTTCATGGGCAATGACAACCCCTACGCCGGTTTGTGGACCTTGATCGGCGCCAAGCTGTTCTCGCGCGACGACGGCACCTCCCCCTTGATCGGCTTCAACTGGTCGAACTCAATCAACAACGAGACCATGGAAATCACCGCCCAGTTCCGCAAGCAGCTCGGCTTCGAGGAGGTGGTCCGCTTCGAACACCACATCACTGAAACCTGGAAGAGCATCGTCAAGCAGCCCTACAACCGGCGCGCAGAGCTGGTTGAGATCGCCGACCACGTGGCCAACATCTCCGCCAAGCACGAAGGCGGTGACCCGGGGGTCGAGCAGACCCGCCAGCACCCCTCGGATATCCTGGACTACTTCCGGGATAAATCCGAAGTCATCCAGTCCGGCGATTGGGAGGCGCTTGGACAGAATTTCCTGGACAAATACGAGGCCGTCAATCGCACGGCCTGGGCGCTCACCGAAGCCGGGTTGTCCTTCATCGCGGCCGAGAAGCTACACCATTAACAAAAATCTCCGAGATCGTTACCGGTCTCGGAGATTTTTTTATCCATTAGACGGGTTCACAATATTCCGTCCAGCATACCTGCCACCGCTCGAAAGACAGGCGAGGCAGGGCTGACCTGCACCAATGGGCGTCCACTGGCGTCCAGCTCGACCAGCTCGGCATCGCTAGGGATGACGCCCAGGAGAGGCACGCCCACTGCCTCCGCCGCAGCGCTCACTGCCGGTAGCAGCTCCCCATCGGCGCGATTGATGATCAGGTAGGCGTTTTCTATGCGCACCTCCATATCCTTGCGAAACTGGGCGATGCGCTCCGCCGCTACCAGGCCGCGTTGCGTGGCGTCGCTGACGATCAGCAGGTGCTGCACATCCCGGGTCGTCCTGCGGCTCAAGTGCTCCATCCCCGCCTCGTTGTCTATCACCACGAAGGCATAATTCCGGCTCAGGGCATCGACCACCTCGCGCAGGTTGTGGTTCACCGCGCAATAGCAGCCAGGTCCTTCGGAGCGACCCATGGCGATCAAATCATATTGCGCGCCTTCAGAGAGCGAGGAGCGAATCTGGTAGTCCAGGTACTCCCGCTTGGATACCCCGCCAGGCAGGGTGCCCATCGCCGCGCCGCCCTGAGTCAACGAATCCTTGACCTGTTCGAGCATCCCCTCGCGAATATCGCCCACCGTCCATTCCAGGTCGAGCCCCAGAACCATGTTCAGGTTGCTGCTCGGGTCGGCATCGATGGCCAGGATGGGACCGTCCTTCTTTTCCACCAGGTACTTGATCACCATGGCGGCGATGGTGGTCTTACCCACGCCGCCCTTACCAGCCAAGGCTATCGTTATGGTCATAATCCGCTACCGCCTCATCCAAGTAATCGCCGGTCAGGCCTGCCGCGTTTCCACGCTCTCCGCCAGCGATTCAGCCATCTTAGTAGCAGCCTGGCGCAAGGCAGGGACGTAATCATACACCGCAACCCCCAGGCGGTCCGCCTCCTGCACGGCCAGGTCGGCGAAGAGCATCCCCAGCACGGGTAAACCCGGCGTCTCGCTGACCAGGAACTGCTCCTCCTCGTGGTTGCGCACCTTATTGCCCACCAGCCAGAGCCTGTGCAGGCCGATGTCGTTAGCCAGCTTTTTGATTTGCGCGGCGGTGCCCAGGCTGCGGCGCGTCGGCTCGACTA
>JAQUAE010000105.1 GCA_028687395.1 Anaerolineales bacterium
GTGCTCAAGGTCGGCCAGGAAGTCCAGGTGAAGGTCATCAGCGTCGACCGGGAGCGCAAGCGCATTGGGCTTTCGATTCGCCAGACGCTGGACGACCCGTGGATCAAGCACGTCGCGCACCTCAAGGAAGGCCAGTTGATCGTGGGGAAGATTACCCACCTGACCAAGTTCGGAGCCTTCGCCCGCCTGAGCGAGGAGCTAGAGGGCTTGATCCACCTCTCCGAGCTGAGCGAACAGCGCATCAACCATCCCAAGGAAGTGGTCAAGGAAGGCGATGAGGTCACACTGCGCATCATCAAGATCGAGCCGGAGCGCCACCGGATTGGGTTGAGCCTGCGCCGTGTGGATTCGCCGGCCTACGCTGACCTGGACTGGAAGATGGCCCTGGCAGGCGAGGTGCGCGAAGCTCACGAAGGCGAGGAAAAAGTCGAACCCGAAGCCCCTGCGGAAGCTGAAGCCGAGGCTAAAGTTGAAGCTGCAACTGAGGCTGTAGTGCTCCCAGTCGAGGCGGGTCCTGCCGCTGAGGAACCGCCAGCGGAGGAAGGCGCTCCCGCCGAGGAACCGCCGGCTGAGGGTGAGGCCGACGCCGCTGCCAGGGAAAGCTCCACCCAGGAATCCTGACCAACCACCTCGGGCGCCTCTAGCCATATCTGAACATTACCCGCCCAACGGGCGGGTTTTTGTTACCCGGCGCTCTTTCACGCTCAACAGCGTAACTTCTATATTTATTAGAGCTTGGCGGATGGGCTTTGCGAAGGCATATGGCGGGAGTAAACTCTGGTAGAATCCAATCGGATAAAAAGCCTCGTAATCGAGGCGACTCGCGTCTGCAAGCCGGATATGATTTTAGTGTTGTTCACGAGCAGGAGGTTTTACCTTGTCTGGGATGGAGCGTTTCACACAACGGGCGCGCCGGGTGCTGAGCTTGGCTCACCAAGAAGCTGAACGCATGCGCCACAATTACATAGGTACAGAGCATCTTCTCCTGGGCCTGATCCAGGAGGAAGGCGGCGTTGCCGGGCGTGTTCTGCGTGAGCTGGGCCTGGAGCCCGAGCGAGTCCAGGAGATCGTGGAGCGGCTCGTTGGGGTGGGGCAATATCGCGGGGGCAAGCTGGACCTTTCGCCTGGCACGCAGCAGGTTCTGGAATACGCTGTGGATGAAGCCCGCCGGCTGGGCCACCATTATATCGGCACCGAGCACTTGCTCCTGGGCCTGGTACGCCAAGGAGAAGGCATCGCGCTGGACGTGCTGCGCAAGATGGGTGTGACGCCGGAGCAAATCCGCCGTCAGACCAGGCGCGTTCTGCAGGAGAGCAGCTCGGTCACTGCCAATGCCAAGGTGAGCGAACAAAAATCCTCCAAGGGCGAGGCGCAGAAGAGCAAGACCCCCATGGTGGACCAACTGGCCACCGACCTGACTGGTCTGGCCGAAGAAGGCAAGCTGGATCCGGTGATCGGCCGCCAGATGGAGATCGAGCGGGTCATCCAAATCCTGGCGCGGCGCACCAAGAACAATCCTGCACTGATCGGCGAGCCCGGTGTGGGCAAGACCGCCATCGTAGAAGGCTTGGCGCAACGCATTATCGAAGGAGAAGTACCCGCCCCGCTGCTGGGTAAGCGCGTGTTACAACTGGATGTCGGCTCGCTGGTCGCCGGCACAATGTACCGCGGCCAGTTCGAAGAGCGCCTCAAGCGGGTGATCGATGAGTTGAAAGCCTCCGGGGCGATTTTGTTCATCGACGAGGTGCACATGCTGGTGGGGGCTGGCGCGGCGGGTTCCTCGGTGGACGCCGCTAATATCTTGAAGCCCGCCCTTTCGCGCGGCGAGCTGCAGGTGATCGGGGCGACCACCCTGGACGAATACCGTAAGCACATCGAAAGCGACGCAGCCCTGGAACGCCGTTTTCAGCCCGTGACGGTGGAAGAACCCACCGTCGAGGAGACCATCGAAATCCTACGCGGCATCCGCAGCGCCTACGAAGAGCACCATCGCTTGAGCATCTCCGACGAAGCGCTGGACGCCGCAGTGCGCCTCTCGGCGCGTTACGTCACCGAGCGTTTCCTGCCCGATAAAGCCATCGACTTGATCGACGAATCCTCCTCGCGGGTGCGCATGTACAAGAGCCCCGCTGCTAAGACCACCAAGGAGCTGATGGACCAGTTGCGCGAGGCGCGCCAGAATCACGCCCTGGCGCTGGAGGATAGCCGTTACGACGACGCCCAGGGAATGCTCGAGAGCCTGCAGAACCTGGAGCGCCAGCTCGAGCGCATGCGCTCCGGCTGGGATCGCTCCAGCAGCCCGGTAGTCTCTGCGCAGGATATCGCTGAAGTAGTCTCCATGTGGACTGGGGTGCCTGTGATGCAGATTGCCCAGGAGGAATCCGAGCGCCTGCTGCATATGGAAGAGGAACTTCGCAAGCGCATCATTGGCCAGGAAGAGGCTATCGAGTCGATCTCCAAGGCCGTGCGCCGCGCCCGAGCCGGGTTGAAGGACCCTCGCCGGCCGATTGGCTCGTTCATCTTCCTCGGACCGACCGGCGTGGGGAAAACCGAGTTGACCAAGGCATTGGCGCACTTCATGTTCGGCAGCGAAGAGGCCTTGATCCAGTTGGACATGTCGGAGTTCATGGAGCGCCACACCGTCAGCCGGTTGGTGGGAGCGCCTCCGGGGTATGTGGGCTACGAGGAGGCCGGCCAGCTTACCGAGGCCTTGCGCCGCCGGCCGTATTCGATCGTTGTCTTCGATGAGGTCGAGAAAGCGCACCCGGAAGCGCACAACATGCTGCTGCAGATCATGGAGGAAGGCCACCTCTCGGACGCACGCGGCCACAAAGTGGATTTCCGCAACGCCATCATCATTATGACCTCCAACGTGGGCGCCGAGATGATCAAGCGCCAAACCAGCCTGGGTTTCGCTTTGAAACGCGACGAGGAGCTGGAGGAGCGCATGGCGTATGACGAGATGCGCAAGAAATTGATGGACGCCCTCAGGCGGGTCTTTCGCCCCGAGTTCATCAACCGGGTCGACTCGGTGATCGTCTTCCGCTCGCTGAGCAAGGAAGACATTCGCCAGATTGTGGACCTGGAAATCGCCAAGGTGGCCGGACGCCTGGAGGAGCATGAGATCGTCTTGAGCGCCACGCCGGCAGCGGTCGAATTGCTCACCGAGCTGGGCTTCGACCCCGAGATGGGCGCCAGGCCGTTGCGCCGCGTCATCCAGAACAAGGTCGAAGACACCCTCTCTGACGCACTGCTAGCGGGGGGTTTCGAGGACGGCGATACTATCTTGGTGGACGTGGAGGAGGGCGAGATCAAGTTGCGCCGGGTGAGCGAAGAACATGCCCCGCCCACCGAAGAAATGGCGGCAGCTTAGCACAGCCATCCCACAATACCAACGGCGCACGCCAGCAGTGCGCCGTTTTATTTTTCGCTGAGCGGCTATAATACTGGCATGCCCAAATTACGCACCCAGTACATCTGCCAGCAATGTGGAAAGACCTCGCCGCGCGAGATGGGGCGCTGCCCGCAGTGCGGCGCCTGGAACAGCATGGTTGAGGAGGTGGTCGCCCAACCGGCGGCCAATGCGGTGCGTAGGGGAGTAGGCCTGGGGCGCCGTTCGTCGCCGCTGCGCCTGGGAGAGGTAGCCGAAGACCTGGAAGAACGCGTCACCTTGCCCATCGGCGAGTTTGCCCGCGTCCTGGGAGGAGGGGTGGTGCCGGGGTCGATCGTCCTGGTCGGCGGCGACCCAGGCATTGGCAAGAGCACCCTCCTGTTGCAAGTCGCCCTGGAGATGGGGCGCCAGTTTCCCGTCTTGTATGTTTCCGGCGAGGAATCGGAGCGGCAGATCAAGATGCGCGCCGTGCGCCTGTTGGGCGATGGCAGCGGCTCGCGCAGCAAGGGGCGGGAGGCCAACCGCCTTCCCGAAGCCCTCTACCTGGTGACCGAGACCCGCCTGGAGGTGATTCTGGAACACGTCGCCGAAGTGAAGCCGCGCTTGCTGGTGGTCGATTCGATCCAGACCACCTACCTCGCCGAACTGGAATCCTCGGCCGGGTCGGTCTCCCAGGTGCGCGAGTGCGCTTCGCGCCTGCGCGAGCTGGCCAAGACCTCCGGTGTGGCTGTCTTCTTGATTGGGCACGTCACCAAGGAGGGGGTGATCGCCGGGCCGCGCGTGCTGGAGCACATCGTCGACACCGTGCTCTACCTGGAGGGGGACCGTTTCCAGTCGTATCGCTTGCTGCGCTCGGTGAAGAACCGTTTTGGGGCGACTTCGGAGGTGGGCGTTTTCGAGATGGGCGAGCGCGGCATGGTGGAGGTGCCCAACCCCTCTGAAGCCTTCCTGGCGGAACGCATGGTCAACGCTCCAGGCTCCACGATTGCGGTCACCATGGAGGGCACGCGGCCGCTGCTGGTGGAGGTACAGGGCTTGACCAGCCCCACGCCCTTCGGCAACCCGCGGCGCACTGCCAATGGCGTGGATTTCAACCGCCTGCTGTTGATTGTGGCGGTGCTCACCCGCCGGGTGGGGCTGTCCTTAGGCGAACAGGATGTGTTCGTGAACGTGGTTGGGGGCCTGACCATCGACGAGCCTGCCGCCGACCTGGCCCTGGCAGCCGCCATAGCCTCCTCGGCGCGCAACCTGGCTGTGCGCGCCGATAGCGTCCTGATCGGGGAGGTGGGGCTATCCGGCGAGCTGCGCATGGTCCCCCAGATGCACGCTCGCCTGCGCGAGGCAGCCAACCTGGGGTTCAAAACAGCCATCATCCCGCGCCGCTTGCATAAGGGGGAATCCTATCCGGAGGGGATCCAGGTGGTCGAGGTGCGTTCGCTGCAACAAGCTCTGGAAGGTGCCCTGCTGGTAGCCCAGCGGGGTTAAAACCTCGATTTTCTCTAGAAATCTCCATAAACTTACATTGACGCTCGCGCCCATTTGCTGATAAATTTGGTCAGCCCGCTCCGGGCTGGCGAGGCGGGAATCACCTTTGGGAGGCCAGATGCTCCTCAAGCGCATTCAATTGGGCATGATTCACGTTGCTGTGGCGATGACGCTGGTGCCGATCAACAGCACGCTCAACCGTGTGATGATCAAGGAGCTGGCCATCTCAGCCACGCTGGTGGCCGTCCTGGCTTCCTTGCCATATCTATTCTCGCCGGTGCAGGTGGTGATCGGTTCGTTTTCGGACCGCCACCCGCTTTTTGGCCTACGCCGCACGCCGTACATCGTCTTGGGGCTGTTGTTGTGCGTCTTCGGAGTGGTTGTCTCCCCTCAAACCGCCTTCCTGCTCTCCAGCGACCTGGTGAAGGGCATCGGTCTCGGCCTGCTCACCTTTGGGGCGTGGGGTATGGGCTTCAACTTCGCAACGGTTTCCTACCTGTCCCTGGCTTCCGAGCTCTCGGGCGAGCAGGGGCGCGGGAGAACGGTCGCCATCATGTGGTTCATGATGATTGCCAGCATCATCTTCACGGCGATTAGCTTGAGCTACTTGGTGGATCCTTATACCCCTGAAGCGCTGTCGCGCTCATTCTGGATGATCGGCCTGGCTGCACTGGTGCTGGGCGTGGTGGGGCTGGTGGGGCTCGAGAAGCGCCACGCCGAGGGGGGTGAGAGCTCCGCTGAGGACCAATCCTGGGGGAACCTGCTGCGCGTCATCCTGGGTAACCGCCAGGCGACGCTGTTCTTCTGGTACTTGACCATCCTCCTGGCGGCGATACTGGGCCAGGATATCCTGCTCGAGCCGTTTGGAGGTGAGGCCTTCGGCATGTCGGTCAAGTCGACCACCCGCATCACCGCCGTGTGGGGCAGTTGCGTCCTCTTGGCCCTGCTGGTCGCTGGCTTCCTGGAAGGGCGGGTGAGCAAACGCGGCGTGGCCAGAGTCGGGGCGTGGAGCGCTTTAGCCGGGTTTATAATCATCGCGGGTAGCGGAGTGTTGGCCAGCCTGAACGCTTTTTACCTGGGCCTGGTGCTCTTGGGGGTGGGCACCGGCCTGGCCACCGTCTCCAACCTGTCCTTGATGCTGGACATGACCACACCCAGCCAGGTCGGCCTTTACATTGGGGCGTGGGGCATGTCGAACGCCGTCTCGCGCTTGTTGGGCGCGGTGCTGGGCGGCGTCGTCAGAGATCTGATCACCGAAGTGGCTCGCAACCCCGTGAGCGGGTACATTGTGGTGTTCGCCATCGAAGCCGGGTTGATCGCGGCCTCCTTGTACTTGCTTGGGCGCATCGATGTGCGTGCCTTCCAGCACCAGGCGAACCAGGCCGGACTGTTCGAGAGAGCAGCGCTGGCCAGTGATGTATGATGCGTGCCCTCATTAAGTAATAGGAGTTACGCAGTTTAAGGGTCCTCTCACCAACTGCGTAAGTCCTAAATAAAATGAATAAATGGAGCGGGTTATGTCGTCTGAGTGGTTGAGGCTGAGCGAAGCGGCAGCAATTCTAGGGGTGCATCCAGGGACGGTGCGCAGTTGGTCTGACAAGGGCGTCCTTCCTGTGCACCGCACGCGCGGCGGGCACCGCCGCTACCGGCGAGCTGAGGTGGAGCTATGGGTACAGTCCCAGCGGGCTAACGCGGCGAGCG
>JAQUAE010000106.1 GCA_028687395.1 Anaerolineales bacterium
TGAAGACGCTCGGGCTGCAGAACACCTTCCTGGCGGGATACTTCTACGAAGGCGCCCCACTCCTGGAACTGGTAGAAACGCCCGCCAACCAGCGCGTGGACATCAATACCGACCCCGACCCCTACAGCCAGACCACCCCCTCGGATATCGGCATGCTCCTGGAGGATATCTACCGCTGCGCAGAATCGGGCGGCGGTACGTTGGTGGCCGCCTTCCCCGGCGAGATCACCCAGGGGGAGTGCCAAACCATGATCGAATACCTGGCGCGCAACAAGATTGGCGTGCTGATCGAGGCCGGCGTTCCGGATGGTACCCGCGTGGCGCATAAACACGGCTGGGTCTCCTATAACGGCATCATCAACACCGTCGGCGATGCGGGCATCGTCTACACACCTGGCGGCAACTACATCCTGGTGGTCTTCCTTCACCACCCCACTCAGATCATCTGGGAGCCAGCCTCCAAGCTCGTCGCCGACCTCTCGCGAGCGGTGTTCAACTACTACAACCTGCCGCAGGAATAAATCGCAAATGGCGGCCTTTGCAGGTTTTACCTCAAGCCGCCTGGCCCTATACGCTTATCTCAACTCATCAGGTTAAAAGAGAGCACCTGATTCACTGGAAATCACCCTGATTGGAGTAAAAATATACCCCCCACATATAGCCAAATCAGCCCAATTTCGTGATATTATGCGACATACAGGCCCCTGTAGCTCAACGGATAGAGCACCTGACTTCGGATCAGGCGGTTGTGAGTTCGAATCTCGCCGGGGGCGCTCTCCTTTTGGAATCACTAACTGATGTGCCATCCCAGGCAGGATACAAAGGATCATGCCTGGCTGCCGAGTTTGTGGGTGGGCATGGAGGCGGGAGCCCGGCAGTCAAACTGCCGGGGAACGAGGGGAGAGCGATACTGCTGGGGAATTGGGGGGAACAGTCAATCTGCCGGACAACAGAGAGGGACAGCCATACCACCTACACTCGCCACCCCGGGCCGGGGATTATAATCCCCCGCATGTCATTCCCCGAAGATAGCGGCGCACGCCGACACGTCGAGCAGGACAAGCTCATCGAGCAGGCCAGGATGGTAGTCTCCCGGTTGGAGAAGCTCTCGCCCGACTCGCTCTGGGCGCGGCGCTCCAGCGGCGCGCGCGGATCGCTGCTCAAGATGATCGAACGCCTGGAAGACGGCCCCCAGCGGGGAGAACCCATCTCGGTTCGGATGCAGCAACTGGAGGCTCTCATCCAGGGGGGCTTCGACTTGCTGGCTAAAGGCGCACGAGAACGTTTCTGACCGCGCCTCAGGAGACCCGATTACCACTCGTTGCGGATATTTTAAGATAAGCCCGTTGCAATAGCGGGGAAAATCATGTACATTATAGGCAGTTTCCGCGAGCAGGTACGACAATTGCAGATCTGGCGCTACACCGCCATCTCACCTGAGGAGTTCACGCGATGATTATCAAATTGAGCGATATCAAATCCTCCCCCAAGGCGATTCGCACCACCTGGGAAGAGGAGGCGCTCGACCAGCTTGCCCAGTCGATCAAGGAGAACGGGCTGATCGTCCCCATCAAGGTCCGCCCGGATGGCAATGGCAAATACGAAATCGTCTATGGGCACCGGCGGGTCAAGGCGATGCGCCGGGCAGGCATCACCGAGACGGAGGCCATCGTCGAGGGCATCGATGACACGCGCGTGCTGGTGGAAGCGCTCATCGAAAACGTCCACCGCGAGGATATGACCCCGCTGGATATCGCCAAGGCTTTGTACACCCTGCAGGAGGAGACCGGCTGGTCGCAAAAGGAGATGGCTCGCCGCGGAATCATGCCCGTGCAGACGATTTCCCGCACGATGTCTCTATTGCGTGAGACGCCGCACGTGCAGAGCCTGGTGGCGCGCGGCGAGACGGGCGGAAAATCGGGCGGCACGCGCGTCACGTCCGGGCAGGTGACCCCCTTCCATGTCGAGGTCACCCGAGCGGTGGGCATCGAGGCGAACGATCGCCAGCAAGTGCTCGAGAAGGCAGCCAGCGAAGGCCTGACCGCCGTGCAGACGCGCCGCCTGGCGGAAACCATCAAGGCCGCTCCCAGCGGCGAGGCCAAGAAGAAGTTATTGGAGTGGCGTTTCGACCCGATGATTCACGACCCAGACCGGGTGAAAGCCCGGGCAAAGATTTACGGCGTGCGCGATCCGATGTACATGGAAGCCAAACCCGGCGCGGAGACCGACTGGCGCAACACCCCCGAAGCGAAGGCTCTTATCGAGAACATTCAATGGGTGCAGCGCGACCGCCTGATCGCCTGGAAGACCTCCTCAGCCAGGCTCCCCCAAGAAGCCCGCCAGCACATCGCCCGCCTGATCCGCAAGCTGGCTTACGACCTGGAAGCCCTGGCCGACCAAATCGAAGCCTGAGCGGGCAGTTATCCCGTGCAGGCTCGATTCGTCTCACACTCGGAAGCTGAAAAGCCGACTTAATACAGCCACCGCGTGCCCAGACTCAGGGCACGACGCACTCGCATTTCTTCTGATCCCAGACCAGACGTACAGATCCAAAAACCGGGCAGCCATTCGGCGGAGGCTGGCACGCGGGCGCCACGCACTCGCACTTCTTCTGGTTCCATTCTAACTTGACGCTGCCAAATACCGGGCAGCCCATGGGCGGCTCGGTGCATACCGGGGCGCGGGTGGGCGTTGGCGTGGCGAGCAACTGGCACAGGCCGGGGTACTGTTTTACCGGTTTGAAGCCATAGGACCAGCGACAGGTATTATCCACCGAGGCCAGCTCTTTCAGGGGATACTCACCGGCGTTGATCACCGGTGAACCAGCCTGGTCGATGGTGAAGTGGTCGTTGTAGTCCATCCACCCTGGCTGCTGCACGCCCTCATCAGCCCAGGCGCCAAAAAGAAACTTCTCTGCCGAGCCGATCAGGCTGTACTTGAAGGCCATCTGAATCCGGTTGGGGCGGTTCGGGTCGCGGCGCACCCAGGCCATATCCGGGTCATCCCCTCCACCCTGATCGAAGACCAGTTGCTCATACCCGCTCCAAACCGGGTTGGGTAGCTCGGCGACCATTGGATTAGCCCCGCCCACGTCCTCGTTGCCATCCTTCCAGGCGCGCACCTGGTCGGTCGTCCACTGCGCTCCAGGGGGGGCGAGGGCCACGATATACCAGTCGCCGCGGCCATCCATATCCACGTCGACCTCGAGGCCATACGCAGCCGGGATGCCCGCAGGCAGGTCGCCTTCCAGGGTAATCGTGGCGTACATCCACGGGGCAGCGTAACTCAGATCGGTCTCGATAATGTCCAGGTAGTTTTGGTAATCCATCACCTGGGAGGTGAAGGGGCGCTCGAGCAGGTTGCGGTTGAAATTATCCCCCACGGCGCGCTTCTCGGAAGCCAGCGATCTGGAGGAGAGGTCGGAAACCCAGGTCACCCTATCTGGCGGGTCGCCCGGCGTCATCAAGTGCGCCACGGTCGGTGAGGGGGTGGGCGAAGGCTCCGGCGTGGGGGTTTCGGTGAGGGTGGGCAATGCCGTCTCGCTGGGCGCCAGCGTGGGTCTGGCCAGAGCATCCAGCGTCATCTGGGCCGAAAGGGTCTGCAAGGCGACCTGGGCAGCTTCCTCCTGGCTCACTCCCAGGCCGACCAGCTTACAGGCAGTGAGGACGATCTGTATGATCACCAGGATCATGGCAATGAGGCGAGTAGTTCTCTTCATTGTTCTTCCTCCTTTATCGACCAGCACCTTATCCGGTTGATATTTCATTCGGGTCCTGCTCGGTGCACGCGCCTCCAAAATCCAAGATGCTGCGTAGCTATAATCCCGCCTGATGATTGAAAATCGCAAAAGCAGGCGGAGGGGTCCCATTCGAACGGCAGTGCAACAAGCCCCTGCTATGCCTGTCTTAACACCTGGGGAGAGTGAGAGTTATTACCAATTTCACCCGGAAAGATTACATTCATCCCTACTATCTCTCCCAACGCTTATGATACGCTATACAAAACAAACCCTGGCGGTCCCCACAACACCCCACCAGGTTAAGCATACAGAATACACAAACATCAGGAGAGAGAAATCATGGCAATGAAAATTACCGAGGAATGCATCTCTTGCGGGGCATGCGAGCCCGATTGCCCGTCCAACGCCATTTCCGAGGGCGATTCGATCTACGTGATTGACGCCTCAAAGTGCGTGGAGTGCAAAGGCCACTTCGACTCGCCGCAGTGCGTGAGCGTATGCCCGGTGGAATGTATCGTTCAGGCGTAATCTCGACGCCTGGATTAGCAGAACAACGTCCAACCACTTCTCCCAAGACGCCCCGGAGCACGCGGGGCGTTTTTCTAACCCATAGTCCCGAGTGGAATATCCTCTGCCCCCTGCCTGAGGGCGCCGGGGCGATTCGACCTTACGGGAGCATGTCATGGCGCACTGGTTACAAACCCTCCAAAACGCGGTCATCGATGGAGACAAGAGCGAGGTGGAAAGCCTGGTGAATACGGCGCTGAGCCAGAAGCAGCCCGCCGATGAGATCTTATATGCCGGCCTGATCGCGGCGATGAAAGAAGTCGGTGAGCGCTTCGAGAGGGGCGATTTCTACGTCCCGGAGGGGTAACCACTTACTTCACCACGCGCCAGCCTTCGACCGGGCTGAGCGGGTTGAAGCCTCGCCAGATTCTGGTATCATGGGAGGCATCACACACGCGTGGAGGGAATGTTTCTATGGACAATCATCCAATCGACGTGGCTTTGAGCGATCAATTAAAGGCGCTCCAGCGGGATGAAATCAGCAGTTATCATACCTATCTGGCGCTTGCCCGGATTACCAAGGATGATCACAATCGCCAGGTGCTGCAAAAGATCGCCGAACAGGAGATGATGCACTACACCACCTGGAAGCGCTATTCCAAAGCTGATGTGAAACCCAACCGGGTACAAATCAGGTTCTATTACTGGGTCGCCAGGCTCTTCGGGCTCACCTTCGGCATCAAGCTGATGGAGAAGGGTGAAGAGAAGGCGCAAAAGGATTACCTTCCCCTGCTCAACGTGATCCCCGAGATCGAGCAGGTTATTAAGGAAGAGGAGGTGCACGAGAAGGAGCTCCTGGATATGATCGACGAGGAGAGCCTCAAGTACGCCGGGTCGATGGTGCTGGGGCTGAACGACGCCCTGGTCGAGTTGACTGGCGCTCTGGCCGGGCTGACCTTTGCCTTCCAGAACACCCGCCTGATCGCCCTGGCGGGCTTGATCACCGGCATCTCCGCCACGCTCTCCATGGCCGCCTCCGAGTACCTCTCCAGAAAAGCCGAAGCCGGCGAACAAAGCCCGATCAAATCCGCAGTGTATACCGGAATCGCGTACATCTTCACGGTGGTGCTTCTTATCCTGCCCTACCTGGTGGTCAGCAATTACCTGATCTGCCTGATCTGGACGATATTCAACGCCATCCTGATCATCGCCGTCTTCAACTTCTACATCTCCGTGGCCAAGGACATGGACTTCCGCAAGCGCTTCGTGGAAATGACCAGCATCAGCCTGGGGGTGGCTGTCCTGTCTTTCCTGATTGGTAATATCATCCGGCAAGTGATTGGCATCGATGTTTGATACTTAATGAATAGCCGTGAGCGTTTCCTGGCCGCGATGGCGTACCAACCCTGCGACCACCCGCCATTATTCGAAGAGGGCATCCGGCCGGCGGTGCTGCGCGCCTGGCGCCGGCAGGGATTCACACGGGCGGAAGACTACGGCGAGCTGCTGGCTTTCGACCGCCGCGAGGAAATCGAACCCGATCTCGACCCCCGGCCCGCCCTCCAGCATTGGCCAGAGGAAACGGAGGCGCTATCCAAGATTGCCTGGCGCTACGACCCCGCCGACCGCGGGCGCTTGCCGGGCAACTGGGGCAAGCTGAAGCGAGCCGCTGCGCGGGGCGACATGGTGATCATGCTGCGGGCGCATCGCGGCTTCTTCCTCAGCATGGGCGTCGACGGGTGGAAAAGGTTCCGCCAGGTGGCCCTGCTCAGCCTCGACCGGCCTGAATATATCGCTAAAGTGTTGTCGCTGCAGGGGGAGCTCGCCGCCTCCCTTGCCGAGCGCATCCTGGGAGAGATCAGGGTGGATGCGGCCATCTTCAGCGAGCCGATCAGCGGCAATCACGGGCCGCTGATATCCCCTGGCATGTATCAGCGCGCCGTCCTGCCCCATTACCAACCGGTCCTGGACGTCTTCCGGCGCCACGGCGTCGAGACGCTCATCATCCGCACTTACGCTAACAGCCGTCCCTTGCTTCCAGCGCTCATCGCTGCAGGCTTCAACTGCTTATGGGCGTGTGAGTGTCCCCAAAAGTCCATGGATTACCTTGCCATTCGCCAGGAGTTCGGCCCGGCGCTGCGCCTGATTGGCGGTGTGGATACCGACGCCCTGAGAAGCGGCTCTGCCAGCATCGACCGGCAATTAGCAGAGGTCGTGGCGCCCTTATTGGAGCAAGGGGGCTTTATCCCTCTGCTCGATGGTCGGGTGCGCCAGGATATTCCCTTCGAAAATTACGCCTATTACCGCAAGCA
>JAQUAE010000107.1 GCA_028687395.1 Anaerolineales bacterium
TCTTCCTGCCGCCGGAGTCGTCCACGCCGCAGCGCGTGCAGGGGGTGATGGTGAGCGACCAGGAGGTGGAGAAGGTGATCACCTTCTGGCAGAGGGGGCGCGAGCAGGGCGCTGCCGAGCCGCCGCCATGGGAGGAGATGCTCAAGGAAGAAGCCATGCTCTCGGAGAACGACGAGCTGGTCGGGGAAGCCATCCGCATCGTGCGCCAGACGGGTCACGCCAGCGCCTCGTTGCTGCAGCGGCGGCTGCGCATTGGCTACCCGCGGGCGGCGCGGCTGATCGACGAACTGGAACGCATGGGCGTGGTTGGTCCTTCGATGGGGGGCGGCAAGGAACGCGCAGTGCTGGAGGAAGAGTAATCCAAGGAGAAAGGAAATCGAAATGGGCCCGGCGAGGCGGCCAGGACGCATTTCGTCACCGCGCCTGAGGGGGTGGTAGAGGCGGGCGGGTGGTTCACGGCCAGGCAGCAGGGATAAAAAATGCCCCGCCGGTTTAGAGCGGGGCAGGGTTGGTGAAGCGGGGCTTAATAGCGGCGCTTGCTGAACTTGTTGCCGCGGGAGAATTCCTCGCGCGGGCGAGCGATGTTGACGCGGATGGCCCGGTCGTCGAGGGTCTTCTCGTTGAACATGCTGATGGCTTTCTCGGCTTCGACCTGGCTGCCCATGGTGACGAAGGCGAAGCCCTTGGAGCGGCCGGTATCACGGTCTTTGATCAGTTCCACGGATGTCACCGCGCCTGCCTGGCTTAGCAGGGTGCGCAGACCTTCCTCGGTCGTGTCGTAGGACAGGTTGCCAACGTACAGTTTCGTTTCCATTTCTGTTTCTTTTTCCTTTTTGAATAGTGCAGATCCGTGGTTAACGAATTTGTCGCCATCCTTATTTCACGGAGTGGCGACAAAACCTTGCCCGCAAATCTGAGAATAAGTCTCTTCCAGTATACCACATTATGGATTTCTGGAAGGGTGAGTTTTGGTATGGATGTAAGGTGGCCTCCAAGCGCGGGAGCGGGCAAGACTCTCCAATTTATGAGGGTTTGCGCGGCGCGGCGCCCTTGCGACGGCGGGAGGGAGGCGGTGGGTCGGTGTACCAGCCGCCGCCATCGGGCAATTTCTCACGGGGGCGGGCGATGTTGACCCTCATGGTGCGCCCGTGCAGGTCGGAACCATTCAGCATACCCACGGCGCGCTGCGCTTCGACCTGGTCTTCCATATCGATAAAGGCAATCTGCTTGGGATGACCAGGATCGCTAATGGTAATCATTTCCACAGCCACGACAGTGCCCACCTTGGCGAACAGAGCTTTGAGATCTTCCTGGGTAGTGGTACGGGACAGATTACCGACGAACAGTCTATTCTCCATTTTGGTCTTGCTCCTTGCGTTCATAACACAGCGATTGTGGTTAAAAATTTGCCGCCATCCAATCAACGCGGAGGCGGAAACCAGCCAATCACACGCCAGCGTATTCAGTTGTCTTCATTAATTATATCATGCGGTCTTAACAATTGCATTAGACGAGCATGAATAAAAGCAAAAGCGGCTCTAAGGTGGAGGATTGTAGCTCTTTAAATAGCTACGGACAGGGGAAAAGCCCGGCTTTCAACTTTCTCCTACTGCTCGAGCCACCACGAGATACGATCAAATGAAATGAGGTATCAGTGGGGACTGATTTCAGGATGGCTCCCACCCCTCCACGAACCTGATCAAGGAGTACGCCACGGGGGTGAACCAGCGCATCCAGAAGCGCGCAGCGAGGACGTTCGTGGCTTCGAAGTCGACGGCGCAGCGCGCCGCGCCCTGCGCCTGCGCCCAGGCCAGCGCCTGGTTGACCAGCAGGCTGGCCACGCCCTGCCCCCGCCATTCCGGGCGGATGAAGGCGCCTGAGATATTGACTGAAGCCAGGTCCTGCAGCAGCTCGCACTCGCAATCAGCGCCGGGCGCGAGGGAGAGGTAGCCCTGTGCTTCCCCGCCCGCTTCCGCCAGCCAGATAGCGTAACCGTCCCCTTCGAATTGGGGAGTAATCTCGTCCAGGTCATGAGGGAAGAAGGTGGGGGAGGCGGCCAGGTGCGCCTGCAGAGCGCGGGTCAGCTCGTCCACTACAGCGGCGTCTGCAGGGGTCGCCTGGCGGACTTTGATGCCGGGAAGCGGCTTGCCGGGGAGAGGGGCAAGCTGGCGAACGCCATCCACGTTGATCAGGGCGAAGCCCAGCCACTGCCAGGCCTGCAGCGCGGGCGGGTCGCCGGCCAGCAGGGTGACCAGGTGGGTGCGGGTTCCCTCGCCAACCCACAGGTCAGCGAGGTGGGCGTACATGTCCGTGTAAAGGCGCGGTGAGCTGCCGGGAAGGATGGCGTTAGCCCATACCGGCGAGTAAGCGGTGGGGCGACCGAAGAAGCGGGGAAGGTACAGGGCAAGCATGAAGCCGGCCAGCTTGCCATCCTGCAGGGCGACCACACCGGGGCGCTCGACGGCCAGGTCGCCCAGCCAGCCGAGGATGGGCTGGGGAGATTCATAGGCGGCGGGCAGGAGCGGCACACGCTGGCGCATGAGGCGCACCCGGGCGCAGACCAGGTCGGCGGCTTGCTCGAGGTGGGTTTCGGTGAAAGGAGCTATGCGCTGTGTCAAGTGGGATACCCCAGCAGGAGGGATTTTTCAGTAAATAATGGCTGCTGAATATGTCGCGCCTGGCCGGCCAGAAGGGGGGGGAGCACCGGGCGGCTGAGAGCCCCCTCGAGCTCCACCCCTCTGGAATCTGGTTTACAGGCGGGAACTATAATAGCCGAAGGCGATGGCGAAGGCGGCCATGATGACAGCGTTCATCCATAGTATGGCGGGCAGGCCCTCAAAGAGGAGCCCCCAGAGGAAGACCAGGGTGGCGAGGGTAGTCCAGACGACCTCCGCTTTGACGATGATCTTGACCTGCTCCCGGTTGGCAGCCTGGTAACCCCACCAGGAGCTGGCGGAGAAAGCCAGAATGGCGGCGCCCACCAGGCGGTACATCGCCGGTTCGGTGACATTCACCCCAACCAAGCTCCACACTTGCGGGTAGAGCAGCATGCCCACCCCGAAGATGGCGCCAACAATGATATGAATCAGGAAGGTGGTCTTGAGGCCACCGGGGATTTTTTGCTCCATGGCTGTTTCCTCCGTATACTTGCTTATGAACAAAGAAAACCAGGCGGGCAGAACGGCGGGCGACCTCCTTACTCCGCTTCACACGACCGACGCTCGCATGTAAGAGATAGCTCTGGCGATCGAGCCGGGCGGGCACGCTATGACCCTTACACCGGGCATGCCGGCAGGGTAAGCAGGAGCAACTTCCATAATACACATATTAATGATGAAAAGCAAGCCCTGCCTGCGGGCGGGTGAGATGGCCCGCCAACCTCCTCTACGGCGAGAGGGGAAGAAAGGAGTGGTAGGGCATGGGTTTCTTAAAGTCCGTCCAGGGTGTCATTAGCCGGGAGGGGATTGCTTCGACCGGCCCAGAACACCGGTCTCGCAATGGCACAGAACGAGGCGCTTTGACTTTAAGAAAACCCTGCCTTCTTGGAAATCGCATCCCTGACCTCACCTCTCGGAGCAGTGTGAAGGCAGCGCGCCTTCACAAAGGCGCTCAAAACGGGTATATTGCGGTGAAACCCTTGGTGGTCATCTCGAACAAGGAGGCGCGCTGATGAACTACCGGCGTTTTGGCAGAACGAACTGGATGGTGAGCGAGATTGGCTACGGCATGTGGGGTATGGGGGGATGGAGCGGCTCGCACGGCGCCGAATCCCTGCAGGCGCTGCAGCGCGCCGTCGAGCTAGGTTGCAACTTCTACGACACCGCCTGGTCGTACGGTGAAGGGCGCAGCGAACGACTGTTGGGGGAGCTCGTGCGGGGCAACCCAGAGCAAAAGCTGTTCCTGGCGACCAAGATACCGCCCAAAAACCGCATCTGGCCCAGCCATCGAGGGTTCAGCCTGGACGAATGCTTCCCGCCGGAGACGATCCACGAATACGTGCACAAGAGCCTGCAAAACCTGGGTGTGGAGTGCATTGACCTGATCCAGTTCCATGTCTGGGAGGATGCCTGGCTGGAGGACGAGCACTGGGTGAGGGCGATCGAAGCGTTGCGTGAGCAGGGGCGGTTGAAGGCGGTGGGCATCAGTATCAACCGCTGGGAGCCATGGAACGGGGTGAAGGCGGTGCGCAGCGGATTGATCGACGCGGTGCAGGTGATCTACAACATCTTCGACCAGAATCCGGAGGATGAGTTGTTCGTCGCTTGCCAGGAGATGGACGTGGCGGTCATCGCCCGGGTGCCCTTCGACGAGGGCACGCTGATCGGGACGCTGACCGTGGAGAGCACCTGGCCGAAGGGCGACTGGCGCAATACCTACTTCGTGAAGGAGAATCTGGGCAGCAGCGTGGAGCGGGCCGAGCGCCTGAAGGCGCTGCTGCCCCCGGGGATGAGCTTGCCCGAGATGGCGCTGCGCTTCATCTTGAACAATCCGGTGGTGAGCACCACCAGCCCAGGGATGCGCAAGGTGAAGCACGTGGAGGCCAACCTGGCGTGCAGCCAAGCGGGGCCGCTAGCGGAGGTCTTACACGCCGAGCTGCGCAAGCACCGCTGGGAGCGCTCGCCGACGAGCTGGTCGCAGTGAGGCAGCGCCGGGGGGGGTGAGGAGGGGACAAATGGCGACAAGCAAATTGTCGCCAATCGCGGCGGGGCAGGCGCGGAACTGGATGGCGAGAGTCAAACCGTCGCTGAACAACAACAAATCAAAAATCCCCCTTGACAAAATTGGAAGTACTATATAACATATATCTACTATAAAAAATGTAGCAAGGTGTAATTGTGGGCGAAAAATGTCCTATCGGAAAAGCTGCTCAACTTCTGGGTTCCAAGTGGACCCTCGAGTTGCTTTATTACTTACAGGAACGGCAGCGTTTTGGTGAATTGCAAGAGAGTATTGGCGGCGTTAATCCAACAACGCTTTCCCAGCGTCTCAAGGCGCTGGAACATGAGGGCATTGTTCAACGCGCGGTGCTTCCCGATGCGCAACGACATGTGGAGTATGTTCTCACTGATAAAGGTCAGGACCTGCTAGATGTATTTAATACCCTGGTTAATTGGGTATCCCGCTGGTATCCTGAAGAAGCGCTATGAAAACTACCAATGCGGAACGCCGCCATTCGGGTTGGGCTGGACGCCGATGAAATACAACGGGAGGTGGAAAGCGGAAAGGTTAACAGGCTTAATTTACAAGTGACGGGTGAAACTTCCCAATCATAGGAAACGCTTGAGCAGCACACATTACTTAAAGGAGTAAAAGTATGGAAATCGCATTTTTGATCGGCCGAATTGTTTTAGGGATTTACTTTTTGTTTAATGGTTACAACCACTTCTCACAGGCGAAAGCGATGGTGCAATATACCAAGTCGCAAGGTGTTCCACTGCCGAACATTGCTGTCCTCGGGAGCGGTCTTCTCCTTCTCATCGGCGGTTTGAGTTTTCTGACCGGTTTGTTTCCCACCATCGGCGTAATTGCAGTGGTTCTGTTTCTCGTGCCGGTGGCTTTTATAATGCATCGCTTCTGGGGTGTAGATCAACAGACAAAGATGATGCAAATGCCCCATTTTTTAAAGAATTTGGCGCTGGCAGCATCGGCGCTGATGTTTCTGGCCATCCCACAGCCATGGCTATTCAGCCTCTCGTTGTAGAAGGTTCGTGAAGATTATGAATGAGTGAGCAATTGTTCTCCGACAGTTTGCCTCTCTTGAGCGCAGCGAAGGGCAGGCGCCTCGTCTCTCAACAAATAAAAAGCAAACTGTCATCGAACGAAACAAACCATGCCCCCCGACGGTTTGACCGTCGCCCTGTATACCCCGACGGTCAAACCGTCGCCCATCATAATCAAGTCGAAACTTCTCGTTCTGTGCCGGTCGAAGCAATCCCCTCCCGGCTAATGACACCCTGGACGGGCTTTAAGAAATCTCTGCTGTCGTGAGCGCAGTGAGTGGAGGGGGCTTGACACAACCCCCCCTATGCGATAGCATAATTTCCGCGCATGGCGCAGACGACCGGCAACGAGGAGCGCTTGATTGGCAGAAGCTAAACCTATCGTCAATGCAAAAGAGCAGAAGGTCTTTACGGACATCTTACGTGAGCGCGCCAAGGGGATTTTAGAACCCACGGCGCGGTGGTTGAACCGGATGGGGGTGATGCCGAACACGGTGACCATCGCGGGCTTGTTAGGTAACGCGGTTGGCGCCTACTTCCTGGCACGCGGGCAGATGACATTGGGGGGCATCTTCGTCTTGCTGATGGGGCCGGTGGACGCGCTGGACGGGGCTATGGCGCGGCTGCGCGGCGAGCCCAGTGAGTTCGGGGCTTTCGTGGACTCGGTAACCGATCGCTACTCTGAGCTGGTGATCTTCCTGGGGTTGATGTACTTCTATTTGCAGCAGGGGGAGTGGCTCTACGCGCTGCTGACCTACCTGGCGGCGGCCGGGTCGGTGCTGGTGTCGTACGTGCGAGCGCGGGCGCAATCGGTGGGGTACGAGGCCAAGCCGGG
>JAQUAE010000108.1 GCA_028687395.1 Anaerolineales bacterium
ATCAACGTGGGCAAGTCCGCCCTGGTGGCGGCTTTAACAAACGCCTCCCCCCCGGTCTCGGAGGCGCCTTACACGACGCGCAAACCCGCCCCCGGCATGGTGCCCATCGAAGATATCCAGGTACAAATGATCGATACCCCTTCGCTGGAGCGTGACTTTGCCGAAGGGGGCTTGTTCGACCTGATTCGCCATGCCGATCTGATCTTGCTGGTTGTCGACATAGAAGCTGACCCCCTCGCTCAATTCGAGGAGGCGCTGGCGTTGCTGGCCGAGCGGCGCATCGCCCCCCGCCAGCGTGTGGGGCAATATCCAGCGGAGGAACGCTTCGTCTACCTTCCTATGATCGTGCTAGTCAACAAGTGCGACGACGCCAGCCAGGATGACCTGGTAGAGGTGTGCCGCGGCTTGCTCGGGGAGGAGTGGGACCCGCTCCCGGTCTCGGCGGTCACCGGCCGCAACCTCGACGAATTGAAACGCCGCGCCTTCGCCCTGTTGGAAATCGTGCGCGTCTATTCCAAGCCACCCGGCCGCCCACCCGACCTGGCCAAGCCCTTCGTGCTCAAGAAAGGCGCCACCGTCGCCGAGCTAGCAGGCAAGATCCACCGGGATTTCCACCAACATCTGAAATATGCCCGCGTCTGGGGCAGTGCCGAGTTTCCCGGGCGGATGGTGCAGCGCGATTACGTGCTCCAGGACGGGGACGTGGTAGAGTTGAAGATCTAACCGCGGGGCGGTTTCTATCGAGTGCTGGTCTTTGCAAGGCGCCGTGATCGCCGGGGATCCTGAAGCGGCGCTGCTGCAGACGGTCATCTACCTGCGCGACGTGTGGGCATCTGCCTGGCCTCGTGACGGCGGGAGGGCTTCCCGACGGGGGGCTGAGCCGTGCGGCGCTGCGGCGAGCGGCCGAGCTCACCAGTCCTCCCCCTCCTGCCGCCGGGCGCGCTTGAGCAACGCGCGGCGTCTCTTCGCCTCCAGGCGCCTGCGCACTACTGCCGCGCTGGGGCGCGTCGCCCGGCGAGGTTTGGGTTCCTGGCGCGCCTTCTCGATCAGCGTCACTAGCCGCTGCAGGGCGTCCTGGCGGTTCTGCTCCTGGGTGCGGTAGCGGCGGGCGTCGATCACCAGCAGGCCATCGGCGGTCATGCGTTTGCCCGCCAGGCGCGCCAGTCGCGCCTTGATCTCTTCGGGCAGGGTGGCGGAGTTGCGCACGTCGAAGGTCAGCTTGATCGCGCTGGAGACCTTGTTGACGTTTTGCCCCCCCGGGCCGGAGGCGCGTATCGCCTCCAGGCGCAACTCGCTTTCCTCCAGGCGCACGCCGGGTGAAATTTCGATCATGGGGCAGAGTATATCACCCTCAGCGTAGCACTATATCGGGCGATTTCAGTGGGTACGGCTGTACAGGAAGGCCTTTCTTACGAAGGACTAGCCTTCATCCATCCCCCTCGGTCGGTACTGCAGCGCCTCGGCCAGGTGTTGCGGGCCGATCTGCTCCGCGCCAGCCAGGTCGGCGATGGTGCGCCCCAGCTTGAGCACGCGGTGGTAGGCGCGGGCGGAGAGCTGTAGCTGGTGCATGGCGGCGCGCATCAGGCTACGCCCGGCGTCGTCCAGCGTGCAGAAGCTACGCACCTCGGCCGGGCGCATGTCGGCGTTGCACGAGACGCCGCTGCCATCCAGACGCTGGCGTTGGCGCTGGCGCGCGGCTTCCACCCGTTTCTGGATGACATCTGAGGGCTCCCCGAGGCGGTCGTCGCTGAGCTTATCGTACTCGACGCGCGGCACCTCGATGTGGATGTCGATGCGGTCCAGCAGCGGCCCGGAGATGCGCTTTTGATACTTGGTCACCATGGACGAGGAGCAGGTGCAAGCCTTGAGTGGGTCGCCATAGTAGCCGCACGGGCAAGGGTTCATTGCCGCCACCAGTTGGAAGTTCGCCGGAAAGGTCAAGGTGCCTTGCGCCCGGCTGATGGTCACCACCTTGTCTTCCAGGGGTTGGCGCATCACCTCCAGGACGCGTGAACCGAACTCGGGAAACTCGTCCAGGAAGAGCACGCCGCGATGCGCCAGGGAGATCTCTCCGGGATGGGGCCAGTTGCCGCCGCCCACCAGCCCGGCGTGCGAGATGGTGTGGTGCGGGGCGCGGAAGGGGCGGGTTTGGATCAGGGGCACGTCCGCGGGGAGCTGGTCGGCAACCGAATAGATGCGCGTGACGTCCAGGGCTTCATCGATGGTCATGCGCGGCAGGATGCCGGGCATGGCGCGCGCCAGCAGCGTCTTGCCCGAGCCGGGCGGGCCGATGAGCAGGATGTTGTGCCCGCCTGCCCCAGCCACCTCCATCGCTCGCTTGACGTGCTCCTGGCCTTTGACGTCCCGAAAATCGGCGTAAGCCTCGGGGATGACCTCCTCCGCCTGCACCCGCGGCTGGGGAGAAATCGACTGCTGCCCGGAGAGATGCGCGTAGAGCGCCTCCAGCGAATCCACCGGCACGATCTCCAGGTCGGGGATCAGGGCGGCTTCGGCCGCGTCTGCGCTGGGGACGATTATGCGCCTGAAGCCCTGCTGGCGCGCCAGCGCGGCCATGGGCAGCACCCCGCGCGTGTGGCGCACCGTGCCGTCTAACGAGAGCTCGCCCACCACCAGCACCTCCTGAACGCACTCCGGAGAGAGCTGCCCGGTCGCCACCAGCACGCCCAGGGCGATAGGCAGGTCATAAGACGGCCCCTCCTTGCGCACCGAAGCAGGGGCTAAGTTGACGATCAGGCGTTTGCGGGGGTAGACCAACCCGGCGTTCTTGATGGCAGCCTGGACGCGTTCACGGCTTTCCTGCACGGCCGCGTCGGGCAGCCCGACGATGGCCATGGCAGGCAGCCCCTGGCCGGTATCTACTTCGACTTCGACGATGACCCCTTCGAGGCCGATGACCGCGCAGGAGTATACCCGTGCAAGCATGAGGTAAGTGTAGAGGGGGAAGCAGAAAATGTCAATGGCTGCTGCGCAGCCTTGAAAAGGCAGTATAAAGATTGGCCTGGCGCGCCGCCGCACCTCTACCAGGTTCGCCGACTAAACCTACTTCCAGCACATTCCAACTAAAAATATTTACTCCGGAATCTCTCTCACCCACACGATTAAAGAAGTTTCCATCCGGAACCGTTGAATACAGTTATTCAAAGTTTGACGGTTCGGGCTAATAGGATTGCAAGCTCCTTTTTATGCCTTCACGGCCTCACTCCGGTCACGCTTGTAATCTCCTGCCTCGATAATGAAGTGAGGTTGAAAACAAAATGAACGTTCTTTGCTTCCTATCTCAGAAACCAGGGATATCTAAAAAGCTATTTTCGTGATATTATAGGTAACTGAAGTGACAGGATCTGTAACCTGGATAGCATGAGATATAATGACTCTAAGCGCGGGTGAATACGAACTTCTTTCCCGCTTGGCTGCAAAGGGAAAGACCATATTTTCCACCAGCGAAGCCCAAGAACTCTGGGGAGGTTCTACACCCATCAAAACAGTCCTGCATCGCTTAGAAAAAAAGGGATGGTTGCAGCGGGTGGAACGCGGCGTTTATCTTCTGATTCCCCTTGAGGCCGGGCCGGAGCGCACCTGGTCGGAGAGTCCCCTGGTCATTGCGCCCTATTTGATCCAACCCGCGGCAGTAGCCTACTGGTCGGCGTTACATTACTGGCAAATGACCGAGCAGATCCCGCGCATCACGATCGTGCAGTCCACCAAACGCAAGCTGCCGGTCGAGGTCCAGGGGATGCGCTTCCAGTTTGTAACCGTGAAAGAAGCGCGCTTCTTTGGCGTTTTAGAACGAACGCTTAATGGCAAGAAATTCTACGTCACCGACCGGGAGAAAACGCTGGTGGATTGTGCGGATCGTCCTGATCTCGGCGGTGGAATCCTGCAGCTGGCCCAGGCGCTGAGAACTGCCCAGACAGAGATCGAATGGTCGAAGCTCGACGCATACCTGATGCGCTGGGAGGGTGGAACGGTGGTCAAGCGGCTGGGATATCTGGTGGATCGATTGCAAATCCCGATACCGGAGCGAGAACCACGCCTGGCCGAGTGGCAGAAGATGATTTCCCGTGGTATTTCCCCGCTTGAGCCCGGAGCGGGTAGGTCAGGCCCCGTGGTCACCCGGTGGGGACTTCGCATTAACGTGGATGCGCTTTCTGTGAAGGCGCCAGGATGATCTCGGAAGCTGAGATCCGCCGCCTGGCAGCTCGATGGCAGGCCGATCCGATGATCTTGGATCTGGACTACAGCCTGGGCTGGTTTCTGGCTGCTCTGGCTGCCGCGCCCGGCGCTTCCCTCGACGTTTCCCTGTTTGAAAAACGCCGCGAGGAGTATGAGCTGGATTGGAAAAGGCGCCTGGATTACTTGATCCCTGACAGTGCCGCAGTTACCTTTGGAGAAGCCTGGCAGAGCACGATCGATGTGATACGGCAGGTGCAGGATTTGACAAGGGCATGAATATCATGCGCTTGCCAGGGATTGCGTTCGTTTACTTTGGTAAGCTAACGAGGAATCAAACAGATCGAGGAGAGTGTGCATTAAGGGACCGCGGCTGGGTTGGGATTTACTGCACCTGCTGCCTGCGTGAGCGTTGATCGTGGAGATGCTGGAGCCATGCAGGCGGTCAGGCAAGATGCGATGAGAATTAGCAGGACAAGCCTTTGTCTCTTCATAATTTGCTCCAGGGATGCAAAACAAATCTTCTCGCCATTTCGCTCATAAATTTGCCCAAAGGGAATTATAACTGCCCGGTTTATCATCTTCGACGCCTTTCAGGCGCCGCTCTGCCTGGCTTTCTCCCCTTCCGGCGACCTCCTGGCGGGGGCTCCCTGATGGGCGGTGTACAGCTCTGGCGCAATCCGGGGCGCCAGGCTAGAATTTACACTGGAGGATTCTTCGCCATGAGCATGGCTTTCCGTTATCACCCCCGAATCTTCGAGCTCTTCCCCCAACTCTGCGCCGGAGTGATCCTGGCAGATGGCTTGGGCAATTGCCTCCCCTCTCCGCCCTTGCAGCAGGCTTTCCTGCTCGAACAGCAGGCTGCCTTGCAGCGCATCGGCGAGGCCCCTCTGAGCGAAATCCCCTCCCTGGCGGCCTGGCGAGCGGCGTTTCGCCAATTCGGCGTCGATCCCACTAAGCACCGCAGCGCCGCGGAGGCCCTCCTGCGCCGCCTGGTCAAGAAGGGGGATGTGCCCAGCATCAACGCGCTGGTGGATATCTGCAACCTGGCCAGCATACGTTATGCCCTGCCGGTCGCTGCGTTCGATGCCCGCGGCGTGCATGGGGCAATCACTGTCCACCTGGCCCGCGGCGACGAGCGCTACGTCGAGTTGGGTCAGCAGGAGCCGGAGTATCCCGAACCCGGCGAGGTGGTTTTCAGCGACGAGCAGGGGTTGGTCGTCGCCCGGCGCTGGTGCTGGCGGCAGAGCGATCATAGCGCCGCCCGGCCGGACACTCGCCAGGCGATCATCACCCTGGAGGCGCAGCACGAGGGGGCGCGGGACGACGTCCAGGCAGCTCTCACCGATCTGTTGGAGCTGCTCCAGCGTTACCTGGGGGGAAAATCCACCTGGGGAATATTGGACGCCAGCCGGCTGGAAATCTCCGCCTGAGGGGTGCGCGGCCGCCTGGCGACCTTATTTGGCGACGTACTGCGCCACGTGTTCCGCCAGCGCTCCAAATTGCTGCGCAATGACCCCATCGGATTGTACCAGGCTGATCGGTACAGAACGCTGCGCAGCGTGATAGGCCAGCTCGCTGGCCGGCGGAAAACCCAGCGTGATGGAGTACCCCAACAGGCTTTCCAATTGGCTCACCGGGATGGTCATCTCCGCCCGCGTGTGATTGAGCGAAACCACGGTCATGGCCTTCGAACTGCCGAATCCTTTGTGGCGCAGGTCGTCCATCAGCATCCGCGTGCGCTTGATGGCGTTCAGTTGCGGTTCGGTGACCAGGAGCATCTCGTCGCACATGCTCGTGATCATCTCGTAGGCGAGGATGAAATTCGTCCCGATGTCCAGCACCACCAGCCCCGCAAGCAAGGCCAGTTGGTCAATGATCGCTTCGAATTGGGGTAATTCCATGGCCAGCTCGACGTCCTTGACGTCGTTGGAAGCCAGGAGCAGGCTGACGCCGTACGGCGTAGGGGTCAATTCCCCTGCCACGGCTGCGGGGGTAATCTCCGACTGCGCCAGGCGGAGCAGGTTCGTCAGGCCGTTGGTGGTGGGCAAATCCAGCTCTTGCGCCCAAGAGCCGTACCCGGGGCGCATTTCCGCAGCCAGCACCTTGACGTTTTTTTTCTTGTGGTAGCTGATCGCCAGGTTCAAAGCCACCGTGGACACCCCCGACCCCCCCTTGGCAGCCATCACGCCGGTGATATACCCTTTCTCTGCCAGGGTGATTTTGCGGGCCTTCCTTTGCGCCAGGAGCGCTTTGATGTTGGCTTGCATTTCCACCGGGTGGACGGGCTTGGTCAGGTAGATGTCCACCCCGGATTCATAACCGGCTAATTTATCCTC
>JAQUAE010000109.1 GCA_028687395.1 Anaerolineales bacterium
GGGATGCGGCTGAAGGCGCGAATCGCTCGCGTCGCTTCCCAGCCATCCATTCCCGGCATCAGTAAGTCCAGGATGATCACATCGGGTTTCAGCGAACGCGCAGCTTCGACGCCCGCAGATCCGCTATTGACTTCATAGACCTCGAAAGTATCTGGTTCCAGGACGAGCTTCAGCGTTTCGCACATTGCCTTGTCATCCTCGATCAACAATACTTTGGTGGGCAAACCGTTATCCACGCGCAGCTTCCTCGATTCCTTGGCAAGATTGGCGTAATCTGTCCATAGCGTACCGGTTAAACGTGTCCTTTCGCCACGCTCCATATTATGCATGAAAATAGAAATGGCGAACCTTACAATCACTTTACAGGTGAGGGTTTGGGAGGCGTTTGGAGCTTCCACTGCCTGGCTAAACCACCTGGCTATGGCTTGCGCCCTGGGCAAAGTGGGGATATGATTAAGCGGCAAAGCAACTTTTATTGATAAAACTTGTACGAGATCACGATAGGGTGACACAAGGTTATTTTCGATGAGCCATCGCGCCAGACGAGGTCAAGCTTCTTGAGCAGCGCAAACCTGCACATCGTCTGCCCCCATTGCAATCAGACGCTCAGCGCGCCGGTTTCCTATTGCCCGTACTGCGGCATCGACCTGGGGCTAGCCGCCAGCTTCACCGAGAGCAGCCTTCAGGCGCCTGGGGAAGCCCTCGCCGCTGCGCCGGTTGCTCCCGAAATCCTGGTGCCGCGCATGGGCGAGTACCTGGTCGAAAACGGCATGCTCACCGCCCAGCAACTGGCGCATGCCCTGGAGCGTCAGAGGCAAATGGCCGAGCAGGGTTCGCCCGTCTTACTCGGCCAGGCCTTGCGCGATCTGGGATACGTCGACGCGCAGACCCTCGACCAGGTGGTGACCGTGCAAATCTTGCAGCTCCAACAGGCGCTGCAGGCCAAGAACAACCAGTTGGAACAGCGCGTCCAGGAGCGCACCGCTGAGCTACGCCGCGCCCTCGCCCGCCTGACTGATTTGAACCAATTCCGCTCCAACTTCATTGCCAATATCTCCCACGAGTTGCGCACCCCTCTCACCCTGCTCAAGGGCTACGTGCACATGCTGGAGGCCGGCGAATTCGGAGACCTCTCCCAGGACCAGGCCACCATCCTGGCCAGAGTCGTCCAGGCAGAAGCTCGCCTGGAGAAACTGATCGAAGACCTGATCCAGTTTACCGTCGCTCAGCGCGGCGAGCTCTCCCTGAACCTGAGCGTCCTGGACGTGGGGGAGGCGATTCAAGCTATCGTAAAGAACCGCCAGACGCAGGCGCAAGCTGCGCGCATCCGCTTAATGGCGAAAGCTCCCCTTGAACAGGCGCTGGTTTTTTGTGACCGTCAGAAGATCACCTGGGTAATCGCCGAGCTGGTGAGCAACGCCCTCAAGTTCACTCCCCAGGGAGGGGAGGTGACCGTGGAAGCGCGCCCAGCCGAAGGTTTCGTGACTGTTGCAGTCAGCGACACCGGCATCGGCATCCCCGCCGACCGCATGGGCGAAATCTTCGAGCCGTTTCACCAGTTGGACGGCTCGACCACCCGACGCTACGGCGGCACCGGTCTGGGGTTGGCTCTCTGCCAACGCATCCTCGAAGCGCACGGCTCTCAAATCCGCGTCTTCTCCAGGGAGGGCAAGGGCTCGCGGTTTGAGTTCCAATTACCCTTGGCTGACCAGCCGTTGTCGCAGGAGAGTGGAAAATGAAGGAAGTCCTGCCATCCCATCCAACGCTGCGTCCCGAAGAGCTGGAAGCGGTCTATTCGATCAGCCGGGCGGTGGCTTCGGCGCGGGACGTGGATTCGGCACTGGATGGGATTATCCGCCTGGCGCGCCCGGTGTTCATCTTCGATAGCCTGGTGCTCTACGTGCAGCAGGATTCGGAAAACCTGGAGCCGGCCTTCGCTCGGGCGATCGGGCGCGGTCGCTTCAAAGAGGCCGAGCTGGCTTGGGGAGAGGCCACCGCTTACGAGGTGCTCCAATCCAGCATGGTGGCCAACCGTATCGAGGACGCCGGCGATGGGGTGAAGGACCGCACCCGCCTGCGTTACCTGCTTGGCTTGCCCCTGCACCTGGAGAAGGAGCTGACTGGGGCGCTGGTCTTCATCCGCTTCGGTGGTCCGCCCTACGAACCCGACCAGGTGCGTCTGGCCGAGTTCATCACCGGCCACATCGCTCAGTTGCTCGGCCACGACCGGCTGGTGGAGCGCATCGCCAGCCTGGAAGCCGAACGCCGCCTGGACCGCTTGCAGGAAGATTTCATCGCCACGGTGTCCCACGAGCTGCTCACCCCTCTCGGTTTCATCAAGGGTTACGCCACCACCCTGCTGCGTGAGGACACCCAGTGGGATGACGAGACCCGCCAGGAGTTTCTGACCATCATCGACGAGGAGGCCGATCGCCTGCACGAGCTGATCGAGAACCTGATGGACTCCTCCCGCCTGCAAGCCGGCACCCTGCGCATGAACTTCCAGCTCTTGCGCGCCGACGTCTTCCTCAAAGACATCACCCTGCGCGCCACCTCTCGCCACGAGGATCTGGACATCCAGTTGAAGCCGGAAGTCTCGGATGTCAAGATCAGCGCCGATCCCACCCGCCTGGCGCAGGTCTTCGACAATCTGCTGACCAACGCCAGCAAGTACGCGCCGGGCTCGACTGTGGAGATCGCCTGCGCTCGAGAAGGGGAAAGCGTGCATATCACCATGAAGGATAACGGGCCGGGCATCCCTCCAGAGCATATTGGCCACCTCTTCGAGCGTTTCTTTCGCGTCCCCACCAAGGAATCGAGTGTGCACGGCACCGGTCTTGGGTTGTTTATCTGTCGCCAGATTGTGCGCGCCCACAGGGGTGAGATCTGGGTAGAATCGAAGCCTAATGAAGGCGCGCATTTTCACATCCGGTTGCCAATCGAACAGAAACTGGCTCAAACTGACATTTCATTAAGGGAGAGTGCCTGATGACCACACGCATCCTAATCGTCGATGACGAACCGCGCTATCTGCGCTTGATGGAAGCCAACCTGATCACCGAAGGCTACCAGGTGATCAAGGCGACGAACGGCCAGGAAGCGGTCGACAAAGTGGCCCTGCAACAGCCCGACCTGGTGCTCCTGGACATCATGATGCCGGTGCTGGATGGCTTTGCCGCCTGCGAGCGCATCCGCGAGTTCTCCATGGTGCCGATCATCGTGGTCACGGCGCGCGGCGAGGAGAGCGCCCGCGTGCGTGGGCTCGACCTGGGGGCGGATGATTACATCGTCAAACCCTTCTCGGCCACCGAACTGCTGGCTCGGGTGCGCGCCGTGTTGCGCCGGGTGAAAACCTCCGGCGGCACCCAACAGTCCATCTTCAATCATGGCAACTTGCGCATCGATTTCGCCCGGGCGGAGGTCTTCCGCAACGAGAAGATTGTCTTCCTCTCCGCCACCGAATACCGCCTTCTGCTGCAATTTGCCCACAATGTCGGCCAGGTGTTGAGCGGCGAGGAGTTACTCACCAACGTCTGGGGCTCCGAATACCGTGAGGACAAAGAAATCCTGTGGGTGAGCATCTCCCGCCTGCGCCAGAAGCTGGAGGACGATCCCAAAAGCCCGCAGCACATCGTCACACGCTCAGGATTAGGCTACACCATGCCACCCCTGTAACGGAGCCGACCATGAGCCTGCACTTCGATGAAAAAGGCAAGTATTACACCCAGGTCATCAGCAAACGCATGATGTCGGTGCTCATCCAGACGCGGAGGGAATTCATCCGCGGCGAGGTGCATGTGCGCACTGACTACCGGCTCAAGGACGAGCTTAACGAGCAGGAACAATTCATCGCCATCACCAACGCGACGGTTTACGATTCCAATCAGGTAGAACTGTACCGCACCAAGTTCCTGGCACTCAACCGTGGCCAAATCGTGTGGGTTATCCTCGAAGAAGAGATCGTCGCCCAATCGTGAAAACAGGAGTCCTTTTGCATGACCGGTACGCCTGAGAGCAATATCAGTGCCCAGAATTACACGAAGATAAAAATCTATCTGACCCATCAACTCGCGCAGACGTTCGAGAGCAACCCCATTCCCCCCGAAGCGCTGCAAGGGGAGTTCCAATCCCGCTTCGAAAGCGAGGTGGCCAAGACCGGGTTGCAACTTGCCGAGCCTTTGCGCCTGAAACTGCATAACGATGTCTATAATGAGATCTTCGCCTATGGTCCGATTCAAACCTACCTGGATGACGCTGAGATTTCCGAGATCATGGTGAATGGTCCCAAGCAGGTGTACATCGAACGCGAGGGCAAGCTGTTGTCCACCACGAGCGCCTTCGATGATGATGCGCACCTGATTCGCCTGATCGAGCGCATCGTGCTGCCTATGGGCAGGAGAATCGACGCCGACCATCCCACGGTAGACGCCCGCCTGCCAGACGGCTCACGGGTCAACGCTGTGGTGCCGCCGGTGGCCATCGACGGCCCCATCCTAACCATTCGTAAGTTCAGCAAGGATAAGTTGACCGTCGAGCAATTGATCGAGTTTGGCTCGATGACCACTCAACTGGCTGAATTTCTTCAGGCGTGCGTGGTGGCACGCCTGAACGTCATCGTCTCCGGCGGGACGGGTTCCGGCAAGACCACCTTGCTCAATGTCCTTTCCGGGTTCATTCCCCAAGAAGAGCGCATCGTGACCATCGAGGACGCTGCCGAGCTTCAGTTGCGCCAGATCCACGTCGTGCGCATGGAGACCAAGCACCCCAACCTGGATGGTTCGAGCGCGGTCACCGTGCGCGACCTGGTGCGCAATGCCCTGCGCATGCGCCCCGACCGCATCGTGGTCGGTGAAGTGCGCGGCGGGGAGGCGCTGGACATGCTCCAGGCGATGAACACTGGCCACGACGGCTCGCTGACCACCCTACACGCCAACGCTCCCAGAGACGCCCTCTCCCGCCTGGAGACCCTCACCCTGATGTCCGGCATCCCCCTGCCTGTCCGGGTGGTGCGGGAGCAGATCGCCTCCGCGGTCGACCTGATCGTCCAGCAAACCCGCCTGCGCGACGGCGCCAGGAAAGTCACCCAGGTCACCGAAGTCCTGGGCATGGAGGGGGACACTATCGTGATGTCGGACATTTACAAATTCGAGGAGAAGCCCAGCGACGCTGATGGTAAGGTGCTCGGCGAGCTGAAACCCACCGGCATCCGCCCGCTCTTCTCGCCACGCCTGGAAGTGGCGGGGTTCAAACTTACCCCGGAAGTATTCGGGGTGAACATCCACGAGATGCTGGCAGCCAATAAGAAACCCGGTCAGAACCGGGGAAAATAAGAGCAAGCCAGGGATAACAAGCACTCACCCGCGAGACACTTATCGAGAGGGCTAACGTAATGAATGAAATCAGGATCAAGATTCGCGCCAAGAAATTGGGTATATTAGTCCACGATGCCCGCCGGGCGGCGCGCAAGGGCCTGGCGGATTGCGCCCAACTCCTGGGGATTCCCGAGGCGCTTTTCGAAGCCTACGAGTTTGGCGACGCCTCCCCCTCCATGCCGGAATTGGAGTTGCTCTCCGATTACCTGGATGTGCCCCTCGAGCATTTCTGGGAGGATCGTACGCTGGAGTCGCCACAAAGCGAAGGGGAGCAGATGGACGCCGCCCAGTTCGTCGCCCTGCGCCAGCGCATCATCGGGGCTTTGCTTCAGAAGCTCAGGTTGGACAAAGCACTGACTCTCCAGGATGTGGCCGAGCGGGCGGGTGTCCCAACCGACCGCCTCGAAGGCTACGAGTTCGGCGAGGCGGCGGTGCCCGTCCCTGAGCTGGAGGCGTTGTGCGCCGCGCTGGAGACGCCTGTCGCCGAATTCCAGGACCAGACTGGACCGCTGGGAGTGAAGATCTCTCAGCGCCGCTCGCTGCAGGAATATCTGGCTCTCCCCCCGGAGCTGCGCGCCTTCATCAGCAAGCCGGTGAATCGCCCGTATCTTGAGCTGGCGCAACGCCTGAGCGAGATGTCGGTGGAGAAGCTGCGCACCGTGGCCGAAGGCCTGCTGGAGATCACCTTGTGACCGGGAGCGTAAAGCATGACCAGTGAGACCATGACCCCCTCCGCGCTGGCCGAGGAGGCGCAGGCGGCGTACCAGAGGGGCGATTACCAGGCAGCCGCGCAGGCTTACGCGGCCGCGGCTCAAGGCTACACCTCGGCCGGGGATGCCCTGACTGCCGCCGAGATGCGCAACAACAGCAGCGTGGCGGCCTTGCGCGCTGGCGATAGCCAGGCGTCGCTCGAGGCAGTCGAGGGCACGCCGGCTGTCTTTGCCGCTGCGGGCGACCTGCGCCGCCAGGGGATGGCGCTTGGCAACCTCGGCGCCGCCCTGGAAGCCCTGGGCAGGGTGGAAGAGGCCATTACCGTTTACGAGGAATCCAGCCTTCTATTGAAACAAGCTGGCGAGGGGAATTTTCGCGCCCACGTTATGCAGTCCCTGTCGGCCCTGCAGTTGAAGACTGGCCGGCAATTGGAAGCGGTAGC
>JAQUAE010000110.1 GCA_028687395.1 Anaerolineales bacterium
CCATACGTTCATAAACCAGCAGGACCATTCTTCTAAATACCACCCTACTCATATTGGAGGAGAAAACCAATGTCCAAGAAGTTATATACACTCGTAGCCCTGTTCGTCGTCGCTGCGTTTGTCCTGGCGTCTTGCGCCCCGGCGCCGACCCCGGCTCCGGTCGAAACGGAAGCGCCGCCACCCCCCGAGGTGACTGAAGCGCCTGCCACGGAAGCGCCGGCCACCAAAGCCCCTGCTACCGAGGCGCCGACCGAAGCGCCGAAGTTCCGGGTAGGCTTTGTAACCGACACCGGCGGCATCGATGACAAGAGCTTCAACACCACGCAGTGGAACGGTGTGCTGCGCGCCGTGGACGAGCTCGGCGTCGAAGCCCAGTTCATCCAGTCTGACGAGGCCACGCAATACGAACCCAACCTGACCGAATTCGCCAGCCAGGGGTACGACCTGGTGATCGCCTCGGGCTTCTTCCTGGGTGGGGACCTGGCCAAAGTGGCTGCCCAATACCCTGACATCAAGTTCACCATTGTGGACTACTCCTACCCCGATCCCTTCGGTGTTCCCGAGGGCGTGGTGGGCAACAAGGAATGCATTCCTAACGTCCAGGGCCAGGTTTTCAAGACTGACCAGGCCGCTTTCCTGGCCGGCTATCTGGCTGCAGGCATGACCAAGACCGGCAAGCTGGGCTACTTCGGCGGAGCCAAGATCCCCACCGTCACCATCTTCGGCGTGGGTTTCCAGCACGGCATGGAGTACTACAACGAGGTGCACGGCACCCAGGTCACCCTCATCGGTTGGGATAACAAAACCGGCGAAGGCCTGTTCACGGGTGATTTCATGGACCTGACCAAGGGTAAGGAATCCACTGAATCCCTGTTCGACGAGGGCGCCGACATCTTCATGGGCGTCGGCGGTCTGATCGGCTCGCCTGGCTTCGATGTGGCTCGCGAGCGCGGTGGTTACGGCGTCTGGGTGGACGTCGATGGCTACAACATGCTGCCTGAAGCCCGCGACGTGCTGCTCACCAGCGTGATGAAGAACATGGATAACTCCGTGTTCGACGTGATCAAGGCCACCATGGATGGCACCTTCCAGGGTTGCGATGTCTACATCGGTGGTCTGGAGAACGCGGGTGTTGGTCTTGCGCCTTACCACGACGTGGAGAGCGCCGTCCCGGCGGAGCTCAAGGCGGAGGTCGAAGACCTGCAGGCCAAGATCGTCTCCGGCGAGATCACCGACACTGGCTGCATCTCTTACCCGGATTGGTGCCCGCCTGGGCTGTACGAGTAAGAACCGTTAGCTGATTGAGCTTTAGGCGTGAAATAGCAGGCGGCGCCAAAGATGGGGATTGGCGCCGCCTGTTCATACCGCAGGGTGTGTAACTATTCGCTAATCACCGCCTGCCGGCATTCCAAGGAGTCGACTATGCCACCATTGCTGGAGTTGCGTGGGATCACCAAGAGATTTCCAGGCGTCCTGGCGAATGACCATATCGATCTGACACTGAACCAGGGGGAGATCCTGGCCTTGTTGGGGGAAAACGGAGCCGGCAAGACCACCTTGATGAACATCTTGTATGGCCTGTACACGCCTGATGAAGGCGATATTCTCATCAATGGCGAGAAAGTGGAAATCCACAGTCCGGACGACGCCATTGAGCTGGGCATCGGCATGGTGCACCAGCACTTCATGCTCATCCCGGTGTTTACCGTCACCGAGAACGTCATGTTGGGCGTCGAATCGACCAAAGGGGGAATCTTCCTGGATCGCAAAGCCGCGCGCGAGCGCATCGTAGAGATATCCTCACAACATAGCCTGCAGGTCGACCCGGACGCCCGGGTGGAGGACTTGCCCGTCGGCGTTCAGCAGCGCGTCGAAATCATCAAGGTGTTATATCGCCAGGCAAACATCCTTATCCTGGATGAGCCCACCGCAGTGCTCACCCCCCAGGAAGTGGTAGAGCTGATCAAAGTCATCCGCTCACTGGTCGCGCAGGGCAAATCGATCATCTTCATCTCGCACAAGCTGAACGAGGTGCTCGAGCTCGCCGACCGCATCATGGTGTTGCGCGATGGGCGTGTGGCTGGGGCGACCACCCCGGATCAAGCCACCGAAGCCTCGCTGGCCAGCATGATGGTGGGGCGCGAGGTGATCTTGACCGTGGATAAACCCCCCGCCCAGCCAGGCGAGGTGGTGCTGGACGTACAGAACCTCAAGGTGCTCGACGATCGCAAGCTGGTGGCAGTGAAGGACGTCAGCTTCCAGGTGCGCGCCGGTGAGGTGCTGGGCGTCGCCGGCGTGCAGGGCAACGGGCAGACCGAGCTGGTCGAGGCGTTGACCGGCCTGCGCCACGTGGAAAGCGGCAAGGTGAGCATCCTGGACCGCGACCTGACCAACGCCATGCCGCGCGTAATTCTGGAGGCGGGCACCGCGCACGTCCCGGAAGACCGCCAGTTGGATGGCCTGGTATTGCCCTTCAGCATCGCCGAGAACATGGTGTTGAACACCTACTACCAGCCGCCGTTTGCAAAGGGGGTCCGCTTGCAGCACGAGCTGATCACCAGCACCGCCGAGCAGCGCGTCGAGCAGTTCGACGTGCGCACCCCCTCGATATTCATTCCGGCTTCCAGCCTCTCGGGCGGCAACCAGCAGAAAGTGATCGTCGCCCGCGAGTTCTCCCGGCCAATCAAGCTGCTCATCGCCTCGCAGCCTACGCGCGGCCTGGACGTGGGCTCTATCGAGTACATTCACAACCTGATCATTCAAAAACGCAACGAGGGTTGCGCTGCCTTGCTGGTCTCCCCCGAGCTGGACGAGATCATGACCCTTTCCGACCGGATTGCGGTGATGTATAGTGGGAAGATTCTGGCCATCCTGCCCGCCGAGGAAGCCACGCTGGAAGGCCTTGGCTTGCTGATGGCCGGCATCCAGGAAGGCGCCACACAGGCGGCAAGTTGAGCGTGGCAGGTGTTTTGCAGCCTTTAGTATTAAGGAGGTCGTTTTGAGCCAGGAAGACAAGACCACCCAACAGCCCGCTCCCCAGGCCAAAGCACCGGAAAAGCCCTCTCCCGCTGGCAAGAGTGCCGGGTTGAAAGGCGTGTTATCCGCCGCGCTGATCCCCACCCTCTCCGTGTTCACGGCGCTGGTGATCGGTGCGATCATCATCTCCGCTTCATCGCCGGATGTCCTGGCAGCCTGGCGTAACTTTTTCCAGGATCCGTTGAATGCCCTCTCGGTCACCTGGAAACTGGTGCATGACGCCTACCTGGCCCTCTTCCAGGGAGCGTTTGGCAACCCCTCCCAGATAGCCGCAGCCTTCACCCAATGGCGGGAGACGGGCGATACCCGACCGCTGCTTGAGGCCTGGCGCTATTTCAGCGAGAGCCTGGTGATTGCGACGCCGTACATCTTCGCCGGTTTGGCGGTTGCCCTTGGCTTCCGTGGCAACATGTTCAACATCGGTGCTGAGGGGCAGCTTTTTGTGGGCGGGTTAGCGTCGGCTTACGTCGGTTACGCCATCAAGGGCTTACCCGCTTACATCCATTTGCCCCTGGCGCTCCTGGCGGGGATCCTGGCGGGGGCGATCTGGGGGGCAATCCCCGGCTTGCTCAAGGCGCGCACCGGGGCGCACGAAGTCATCAACACCATCATGATGAACTATATTTCCTACCGCCTGACCGATTACCTGCTCACCGGTCCAATGGCGCGCCCCGACAAGCTACCCATCACCCCGGAAATCCAACCCTCAGCGTACCTGCCATCCCTGTTCGAGCGCCCAATGCGCTTGCATTGGGGTTTTTTCCTCGCCCTGGCAATGGCAGCCTTTTTGTACTGGTTCCTGTTCAAGACCACTCGGGGTATGGAGATCCGCATGGTTGGCTTGAATCCGAACGCGGCGCGCACGGCGGGGGTGCGCATTTCCTTCATCATGGTGCTCACCATGGCGCTGAGCGGCGGGCTGGCGGGACTGGCCGGCGCCAACCAGATTCTGGGCGTCGACCATCGCCTGGCGCGGGCCTTTTCCTCCGGCTATGGTTTCGATTCGATCGCCCTGGCGCTCCTGGGAAAGAGCCACCCTGTGGGGGTGGTGCTGGCCTCGCTGCTCTTTGGGTTCCTGCGCGGCGGCGCAGCGCGCATGCAATCCGTGGCGGGGGTGCCGGTTGAGATCATCCGCATCATCCAGGGGATGGTGATCGTCTTCGTGGCTGCCCCAGCCATCATCCGCAGCCTTTACCGCTTGAAGGCTGTGCGCGAAGAAGAAGCGGTGCTCCAGCGCGGTTGGAGCTAGGAAAAGGAGCGATTCATGGTAGAGGAACTCACACTCGCCCAGAAACAACAGCTCAACCGCCGCAGGTGGATCATCGGCGCCATCGTATTGTTCATGGCTGCGCTCATCTTACAATTTGGCCTCGGCTCAGGTGGTTCGAAGTCCACCTTCGTGCTCTCCAGCCAACGCACGGGTGTGAACATCCCTGCGCCGGACCTGGTGCTCCCGACGGACGTCACCCTGTACTCCATGGCTGCGCTGGTTGGCCTGGCAGGGGTCTGGCAGACCCTCCGAGGCTTCAAGCGCGACACCGTGGTCATTTTGGTTTCGGTGAGCGTGCTGACCGCCGCCTTCCTGGTGTGGGCTACGGAGGATAAATCCCTCAACCTGACCGGCATGCTGGTCAGCAGCGTGGTGCGCGCCACCCCCATCGCCATGGCTGCCCTGGCAGGCATCTACAGCGAGCGCTCCGGCGTGGTGAACATCGGCATCGAGGGGATGATGACCATGGGCGCCTTCATGGCGGTCGTCTTCGCCAGCATCACCGGCAACCTGTGGGTGGGGGTAATTGCTGGTGTGCTTGCGGGGATGGTGATGGGCTGGCTACACGGCGTGCTGTCGATCAAGTACAAGGTGAACCAGATCGTCAGCGGCACGGGAATCATCATCCTGGCGCTGGGCATCACCAGTTATTTACAGCGCGCCGTGCTGAACTTGAACCCTGAGCTCAACCAGCCTGGGCCGGTGATCTCTGCTGTGGCCATTCCGGGAGTGTGGCGCATCCCGGTGCTCGGGCCGGTGCTGTTCAACCAGAGCCCACTGATCTATCTCATGATCGTCCTGTTGGTGGTCACCCACGTCCTGTTGTATTACACCCGCTGGGGGCTGCGCGTGCGCTCGGTGGGTGAGCACCCCAAGGCGGCGGATACGCTAGGGATCAATGTCTTTCGCCTGCGCTATATCAGCGTACTGCTCAGCGGGGCGATTGCCGGGCTGGGCGGGGCGTACATGAGCATCGGCGCGGCGGGGCGCTTCAACGAAGGCATGGTTGCCGGCAAGGGCTTCCTGGGATTGGCTGCCATGATCTTCGGCAACTGGAATCCGGGCGGAGCTTTCTTCGGCTCGCTGATCTTCGGCTTCTTCGATTCCTGGCAGGAGAAGATTTCCATCCTGCAGGTGGGCATCCCGGTCGACCTGTTGGGCATGGCGCCCTACATTGCCACGATGATCGTCCTGGCTGGCTTCATCGGCCGCGCCCGCATGCCCGCCGCGGATGGCACGCCGTACGAGAAGGAGTAAGACCGGCTTACCCTTAGAAAGCCGCCGTACAACTTGATCCTGATGCGCCGGGCTCGTTGCTCAGGCGACCTGCGGTTTCCTCTCCCAGGTGGCCAACCACAAACCGAAGCCGATGAGCGCTCCGCCGAGCAGAAAGAGCGGCGTCAGGCGTTCCCCCAGGAAGATGGCGCCCAACCCTGCCCCGACCACCGGCTGGGCGAAGAGGGTCAGCGAGGCCACACTTGCCTCCAGCGTGGCGAAGGCCACGTTCCACAGGTACATGGCCAGGGCGGTGGAGATGATGCCCAGGAAGAGCACCCCGGCGACGACCCCCCAGGTGATCTCACCTATTCCGGTGGTGCTCAGCTCCCAAGCGCCGGCTGGGACGGATACCAGGAAACCGCCCAGGAACGCTACCAGGCTGACCGGCAGCGCTTCCAGGTCGCGGGTCACCAGGCGCACCAGCACGGAATACAGCGCCCAGGTCACCGCCGCGGCGACCAGGCTGATGTTTCCCCAGAACATTTCCGGCGAGAGGTGCGCCGAGCGCGGGTCAATCACCACCAGCACCCCCAGGCTGGAGGTGCCCAGGGCGATCACCCGCTGCAGGGTAATGCGCTCGCGCAGCAGCCAGGCCGCAAATAGCAAGATGAACGCCGGGGTCGCCGAGGTAATCAGCGCGCCGTTCGAAGCAGTGGAGAGCTTCGTGCCCACAAACTGGAATCCGATCGAGACGCCGTAACCCAGCCAGCCCACACCAATCACCTGCAGGGCCTGTTTGCGCCTGAAGTGCAGCCCGCCGCGCAGGGAGACGATGATCCACAATGTCAGGACGCCCAAGATCAGGCGCATGGTGATCAGGCTGAAGGGCGGAATCACCTCCAGCACCACCTTGCTCACCACGTACATCCCGCCCCAGATGGCGGAAGCGCCCAG
>JAQUAE010000111.1:0-1614 GCA_028687395.1 Anaerolineales bacterium
CGCCCGGGAAACCAGGTCGCCGCGGCGCTGGGCAGCTTCACGCTGGTGATGGGGGCGCTCTCCTTGCAGCGTGGCGACCCGGCGCCGGTATGGCTGGGGCTGCGCCTGGAGACCTGGGCGGCGCTGGCCTTCACCCTGCTGGCTGCCCTGGTTATCGTCCTGCCCCGGCAAGCAGCAGGTGGCGAGCCAGCCGGGCAGTCCCTGTTGCAAGGGGGTAAGGGGACGGCGGGATGAAGCTCAACATTGCCCTGGCGCAGCTCAACCCCCGCCTGGGGAACGTGGAAGCGAACTTAGAGAAGCACCTGGCGCTGGCCACGGAAGCTCGCCGCGCCGGGGCGGACCTGCTGGTCTTTCCCGAGCTCTCCCTGACGGGCTACGTGCTGCAGGACATCACCCCCACCGTTGCGCACCACCCGCAGGTTGGTGACAAAGTTTTCAAGCTCCTGCTGGAGGCCAGCCGGGAGGTCGACATGGTGGTGGGCTTCGTGGACGAGGACCGGCGGCACCGCTTCTACATCGCCGCGGCGTACCTCTCGCAGGGGGACGTTTGCCACATCCACCACAAGCTGTACCTGCCCACCTACGGGCTGTTCGACGAGGGGCGCTTCTTTGCCTGGGGCGACCGCATCTCGGCCTTCGACACGCGCTTCGGCAGGGTGGGCGTCCTGATTTGCGAGGACTTCTGGCATGCCTCGCCGCCCTACCTGCTGTGGCTGGATGGCGCCGACCTGTTCGTGTTCATGTCCGCCTCGCCGGGGCGCGGGCTGCGCGACGAGGCGCAACTGGAATCGGCGCGTTGGGTCGAGCACCTGAACCAGGCCTACGCCAGCCTGTTCACTGCCTTCGTGGCACACGTCAACCGGGTGGGGTACGAGGATGGGCTGAACTTCTGGGGCGGCTCGGCGGTCTTCGACCCGAACGGCGAGCTGCTGCTCAAGCTGCCCTACCACCAGGAAGCGCTCATGCTGGCGGAGGTCGACCTGAACCAGTTGCACCGCACGCGCGCCCGGCTGCCGCTGTTGCGCGACGAGCGTACCAGCCTTGTGCAGCGCGAGCTGGAGCGCATCCTGCGCTCGGGGGAGCAAACGGCGCGCTGAGCCAGAGTGGGTGCCCGCGAGGCGGCCAAGGAGGAACGCTATGGTAGACAAGCGCATGCGCGACCCCGACCTGAGCATCAACACCGACCTGGCGCGCCAGATCTTGACCGGCTTTATCCACAGCGAGATCACCCGGGCGGGCTTCAGCCGGGCGGTGCTGGGCCTCTCCGGTGGCCTGGATTCGACGCTCTCCTGCTACCTGGCAGCCGAGGCTCTCGGGGCGGAAAACGTGCTGGCGGTGCGCATGCCCTACGCCAGCTCCGCGCCGGATTCGCTGGAGCACGCCCAGTGGGTGATCGACGCCCTGGGGGTGCAGGCGCTGACCATACCCATCACCGAGATGGTCGAGCCGCTATTCGCCCGCTTCCCGGAGATGAGCCAGCGGCGCAAGGGCAACGTCATGGCGCGGGCGCGCATGATCGTACTCTACGACCAGTCGGAGGCTTTCAGCGGGCTGGTGGTGGGCACGGGCAACAAGAGCGAGATATTACTGGGGTACACCACGCTGTACGGGGAC
>JAQUAE010000111.1:1714-6419 GCA_028687395.1 Anaerolineales bacterium
GGCATCACCGAGATGAGGATGATGGCCAGGACCACGAAAGTGAAGTTTTCCTGGACGAACTTCAAGTTGCCGAAGAAATAGCCGCCGAAGGTGAAGAGTGACACCCAGGCCAGGCCGCCGATGACGTTATAGGTGAGGAAATGCCCGTAGGACATCGCCCCGACGCCGGCGACGAAGGGAGCGAAGGTGCGGATGATGGGGATGAAACGGGCAAGGATGATGGTTTTGCCGCCGTGCTTCGCGTAGAATTCGTGGGTGCGATCCAGGTACTCTTTCTTGAGGAAGCGCACTTCGCCGCTGAACGCCCGGGGACCGATGGCGTGGCCGATCCAGTAGTTGGCGGTATCGCCGAGGATGGCAGCCGTGCTGAGCAAGAAAAAGAGCAGGGCGACGTTCATCGAGCCCAGGCCGGCGAATGTCCCGGCGGCGAAGAGCAGCGAATCGCCCGGCAGGAAGGGGGTAACCACCAGCCCGGTCTCCATGAAGATGATCAGGAAGAGCAACAGGTAGGTCCACGCGCCGTAGGTCTGGATGACGGCGCTGAGGTGCTCATCCAGGTGAATGAACAGGTCGACGAAGGTTTTGATCAGTTCCAGTAAATCCATACAAGCTCCAGAGAAGGTCAGGTGTTTTTAATGACTTCACCGGCTGCCAACGCCGGTGAGGGCTGGCGGAGGCGGCGGTTGGCGAGAATCAACATTACGAAGGCGCCGCCGGTGAGGGTCAGCAAGCCTGCAGGCGTGGCAGCACTGAGATCGAAGGCCGTGCGGTGCACGGCGGTAACCGGGGCCTGGGCGGTGATTTCGGCGATCACCGCGGCCAGGGTGAGGCCGTTCCACAAGGCGTGGATGGCGGTCGCCAGGAGGTAGGCGCCGGCGAGCTGGAAGTAGCTACCCTGGCGCCAGGCGGAGACCAGCGCCCAACCGGTCAGCCCGGTGGTGGCGATGTGGATGACCGCCGTCCCCGCGCGCACCAGCACGAGGGGAGTCCAGTCCATAGCGTTGCTGGTGAGAGCCAGGCTCTCGAAAAGGGCGTATCCCGCCCCGCTGAGGACACCGGCTGTGAATCCGGCTACGGGCGTCAGCCTGCTGCGCGCCAGTAGCCACACGCCGATAGGCTTGAGCAGCTCCTCGAGCAGGGGGACGAGCAGGGCGCCGAAGGCAAATATCCCCACGATCACCTCCGGGCGGGTGAGCAGCGGTTCGAGCAATTCGAGCAGCGCCTCCGACGTGGGGGGATCGCTGCGCAAGGTTTGCGCCAAGTGGAGGATTTGCGCGGATAATTCGGGTTGGGAAGCCAGCCAGACGGCGGCCAGGAAGACTATGCCTACCAGGAGGATGGCTTCGGTGATCAGGATGATGAGCGGCCCGAGGATCAACCCGCTGCCAAAGACCCCCCACAGGCGCTGGGGGGAGCCGAAGGGCAGGCGGCGCGTGGCCAGGTGAGTGAGCCACAGCACCGGCAACCCGATGGCCAGCACGTGCAGGAAGGGCAGCAGCAGCCAGGTCACGGCGGTCATTGCGGAGAGCCAATGGCCGGCTATTATTACCGGCGGCAGCGCCCAGATCAGCAGGGTGGGGCGCAGGAAGGGGATGGCCTGCGCCAGCGGGGGGAGGAATTTACCCAGCAGGCGCGCCAGGGCGTAGCCGCCGGAAGGGAGCAACAGGAGGCCACACAAGAAGAGGCCGGCCGCCATCAAGGTGGAAGGCAGGGCTGCCGTTGCGTTGGAGGGGCTTTCCTGGACCTGCCGGATGGCGACGACTCCCACGACGAGGGCGGCGCCCCACAAACCCAACGCAGCCAGAAAGCTGAGCAGGGCTTGCAGCAGGGAAGCCCAGTGCACGGGCCGTGCGGTTGAGCCTGGGGAGGCCGGCGCGGCTTCCACCGGGAGGAGAGCGGTTAGCATGGCGGGATATCGGCGCGGGCGCCAGCCTTTGGCAGCCGCGCTTACTGCTCCTCGATGGCGATGCTGAGGATCAAGTCTCCGGGGGGCAGGTCGGCCGACATGGAGGGGTCGCGCGGGGCGAGCTTCTCTGCCACGTCCATGCCCGAGATCACCTGTCCGAAGATGGTGTAGCCGCCATCCAGGTTGGGGGTCGGGGCGTAGGTGATGAAGAACTGGCTGCCGTTGGTGTCCTTGCCGGCGTTGGCCATGCCCACCACGCCAGGTTTATCGAATTTCACGTTAGACGAGACTTCGTTAGAGAAGGCGTAACCGGGGCCGCCGTAACCCGTCCCGCTGGGATCGCCGGATTGGGCGACGAAGCCGGGCAGAACGCGGTGGAAGGTGACGTTGTCGTACCAGCCGTTGCGGGAGAGGAAGATGAAATTATTGACCGCCAGCGGGGCGACATCGGGGAACAACTGGATGAGGATGTCCCCGCGCTCGGTTTTGAGCGTGGCGGTGTACTTCTTCAGCGGGTCCAAGGTCATGGGCGGGCAGGAGGTGAATTGTCGTTTTTCCAAGAGCTTTAACTCCACAATTGAGGTGATGGTCCCGAAGGTCATCGGCAGGTTGGAGGGCCAGATGTCCTGGTTGATGAGCATAAAGGGCGTGCCGGACAGTCCGATTTCCACGTTGTGGTCCCAGGCCTGCTGCGCCTTGGCCTTCAAAGGCTCGCTCACCAAGTCGGCGGCGAACTGGTCGGCGTCCAGGTCCAGCGAGGCGGCCTGGTCGACGAGCCAATCCTCGAACTGCTCGGGGGTGAAGGCGGACCACTCGGATTGGGTTTCGAAAAGGAGGTCGTGCATCTTCCAGAATTCGCCCTGCAGCCCGGCGGCCTCGGCGGCTTGCGTGGCAAGAGCAGCATTGTCGTGAATGCTGATCAGGGGGAAGTGGCGGTAAACCAGGCGCACGTCGTCAGGATAGGCTTCGAGGACTTGCGCCAGCACGGGCGCAAGAGAGGCGCAGCCTGGTCATTGGAAATCGCTGTACTCGAAGATAGTCACCTCGGCGGTTTCAGGGCCCACAATCCAATCCTCGTCGCTGATGGGGGGGAAGAGAGATTCTTCGGTGGCGCCAGGGGTGGGATCGGCGGTGACCACGGTGCAACCGGGCGTGGAAGCAGGCGCCTGGCCGGAGGTCGCTGTGGGAGCGGTCAGGAGGGTGGAGGTCCCTGAGGGCGGGGCAGATTTCACCTGGCAGGCTGCCAGGAGGGGCAGCAGGCAGGCGAGCGCAACGATGAGGCTTTTTTTCATCAAGTGTCTTCCCTTTCGTCGGGTGGCGTAATTTTACCAGCGAAAGCCTCAGGGCGTTTCGCCAACCGCGGATTGGAGCTGGGAGTAAGACCACATCCAGGAAAGGCGTTTGAGGAAGGAGGAGAGGGTGGGGGAGCTGGCGCGCAGCTTGCGCACCGCGGCGCCGATCGGGTCGGCGCCAGCCGCTCCCTGAGCCTCGTCGGCGTAAGCGCCGTGGAAGGCGAAGTAAGCCTGGTTCAGCTTGCGGATGCGGTAGCCGTTCTCCCAGAAGAGTATGCGGCGGACCTCCATGTACTGCTCGGCGCCCTCGATATCGCCCAGTTGCAGCAGCTCGTCGACGACCAGGCGGGTCTGGTGCATCTCGGCCCGGAAATCGAAAGGCGGGGGGGAAGCGGCGGGTTCACCAGCGGGCGCTTCCGGCGGGGCTTCCGGGGGTAAGAGCTCGGGGTAGTAGCGAGCGATAAGGGCGCGGCTGAGCTCCTTGCCGGCGATGTTGGCCGCGGTTTCGTTCATCGTACGCAGCTCGGGGCTGGCGAGGTAATTGATGCCCAGGGGGCGCAAGGTGAGGAAATTGTGCGTCCACTCGTGGGCGACGACTTCCGCAAGCCAGTTCAGGTCGCTGGTCTGCATGACCATGGTCGGATACACTCCCACACCACCGATATCCTCGACCAGGGAGGACACGTCGAGGGCCGCGTCCACCTGTTCCTCCAGCTTCACCTGCTCCTCCAGGGTGAGGCCGGGTGAGAGGGACACCTGGGCGTCCTGGCGGATGACATCGCGTGGTGAGACGATCAGGGCGACCGGCAGCTCGGAGGCGCGGTAGAGGACCGGAGGCAGGGGCTGGCCGCCGGTGGCCAGGCCGAGGTCGGCGACCACCTCGGAGAGCTGCGCCTGCAGAATGACTTCAGCCAGAGGCCCCAGCAAGGCGTGACGCTCATTCAGGGCTTGCAGTTGCGCCCGCAACTCTGCGGATGCGGCCTCCGGGTCGGGCACGCCCGGATCGGCGTAAATGGCGTAAACCTCGGATTCGAGGGAGTGGATGCGGGCAATCAGGTCGGTGGCGTCCAGGACGACCTGGCGCTGGTCTGCGGCAGGCAGGCAGCGCGCTGCGCCCAGGCTGGCCTGGGCAAACTTGACGGCAAAGGCGCCAGCCGTCCAGGAGACGTAGTCGAACTCGATATCGTGGGTGAAGGCGCGCACACGCTCGGTCGAATCCCCGGGTGGGAGGCTGCTGCTCCCCAGGAGGACGACCATGAGCAGCAAAAAGAGCACGCGCCGCAACCATTGGCCGAAGGACATGCGGGTGATGATAACGCCTTCCAGGGGTGGTGTCAAACCGGCGAGGCGTGGCGCACGGATGGGCTGCAGGGGCCTGGATGGAACCCGCTGGAGGGAACCATGCTATAATGACGGGCAGTATGAACTTCTTGATTACTGGCGCAGCGGGTTTCCTGGGCTCCGCCCTGGCGAACCAGCTTGCGAGGGAAGGCCATCAGGTGCGAGG
>JAQUAE010000112.1 GCA_028687395.1 Anaerolineales bacterium
GCCGGCCTGCAGCCGGTATAATGCAGGGCACATCCTGAGAAAGGTGGATATGGGACATGAGCGCAATCGAAATTGGCCGCTTGCTGAGAGCCAACACCCGTGAATTCGTGGTCGGCTGCCGCGTGTCGCAGTTGAACGCGCCTGCATTCGGCGCCCTGGTGCGCATCCCCCTCGAAGGGGAGTACCAGGTGTATGGGCTGATTTACGACATCCACGTGGACGATGATGGCCTGGTGCGCCAATTGGTGACCGCCGAAGCAGTGGACGCCAACGTCATCGCCGACAACCGCGTCAACCGCAACGTGCCTATCGAGATGAGCGTGCTTTCCGTCGGTTACCGCGCGGGAACTCAAATCGTCCACCTGCTGCCGCCCAAGCCCCCGCTCAGCCTCGACCTCATATACCTGTGCGAAGCGGATGAGATTCGCCGCTTCACCTCCGCGGGGAGATTCGGCTATCTCCGCCACATCCTGGGCGCCGAAAACCTGGCGGTTGGTGAGTTGCTGGCTGCCCACCTGCAGCAAGCCGGGCAGGCTCACGCCGAGGGAGGCCATGCCGGGTGGGTGAATACCGCCACCCAGGAGCTTATCGTCCTGCTGCGAGATGATTACCCCACCTTGATGAGCGTGCTGGGAGCGATTGCCGACAGCCAACCAGCAGCCGCCCAGGAAAGCCCCCCCGAGCCAGCCAGGCGCTCAGGAGATGAACGATGAGGGAGGATATGCCATGAGCGACACACTAAAAGCCACTGAGAGCGATTCCAACACGATCGGTTACGTCGTCGGTGGTGGGCTGAAAGAGAACCTGCGCGTCCGCCTTTCCATTCCCGCCCAGGAGATTCAGGAGGGCAGTTTCGTTGTCGTCGAAAGCGGGGACTGGCTGTTTCACGGGCTGGTCACCGACCTGCAACTCGGCGCCACCGACCCGCGCTTTGCGGATGAGCAGAGCGAGGAGCGCCTTCCCACGCCTATCGCCAACCTGTTACACGGGCAGACCCTCTTCACCAACCTGGAAGTGCTGCCCACCTTGATGCTCGAACGTGGCCCCGCTCCGGGCACACCAGAGGCAGCCCGCATGCAGGCCGATATCACCACCGGGTTGCGCGACGCCCCGCAACCGCTGCCAGTCAAGACCATACCGGCTCACCATGCCAAAGTCCGGTTGGCTACCGAGGGGGACATCGCCGAGATCTTTGGCAAGCCGGAAAGGAAAGGCAACTTCGTCATCGGCTACACCCGCGAACAGGAGTATCCGGTGTGCCTCAACCTGACCAGGTTCGTCCAGCGTTCCGCTGGCGTCTTCGGCGCCACGGGCACGGGCAAATCCTTCCTCACCCGCCTGATCCTGGCCGGCCTGATCCACGCGAACCAGGCTTCGGTGCTGGTGTTCGATATGCACAACGAGTATGGCTTCGATGACGTCGCCTCCGACAGCGGGCAGCGCATCGCCGGCTTGCGGGATAAATTCCCGGCGCGCGTGCGCGTGGTCGGCCTGGGGCAGGGTGCCACCATCCGCGGCCGCGTCCCGGATTTCAACCTGGAAATTGCCATGGGCGACATCCAGCCGGAGGACATCGAGCTGCTGACTCGCGAATTGAACCTCAAAGAGACCACTCCCACCACGCTGGAAGCGCTGGTGCACAGCTTCGGGCCCGACCGCTGGTTCGCCCGCTTCAAGGCCATGCGCTCCGGCGCTACCATTGAGGACGAGGATGGCAAGAAGACCGCTGCGCCGGATAGCGTAGCCTTCTGGGCCAACCAGGCTGGCATCAGCCCCATGGCGGCGGAAGGGTTGCACAGCAAATTGGGGAGGGTTTTCCGCTCTCCCTATATCGTCGCGCAGCCCGCCGCGGACAGCGTGGGTGAGATCATTCGCGCTTTAGATGCCGGCCAGCACGTGGTGCTCTCCTTCGGGAATTTCGAGCGCGACCTGGATTACTTGCTGGTGAGCAACCTGTTGACCAGGCGCATCCGCGAGGCCTGGGAGGAACGCACCAACCAGTATCGCTCCCAGGCCGACGCCCAGGAACCCCGCCAGTTGGTGATCGTCCTGGAGGAAGCCCACAAGCTGCTCAACCGTGAAATGGCCTCCCAGACCACGTTCAACACCATCGCCCGCGAAATGCGCAAGTATTTCGTCACCCTGTTGATCGTCGACCAGCGCCCCTCCCAAATCTACGACGAGGTGATGTCGCAACTCGGCACGCGCATCTCCGGCTGGCTGGGAGACGAAGACGATATCCGCGCCGTCCTCTCCGGCCTGGCGGGGAGGGACGCCCTGCGCGGCATGCTTGCCCGGTTGCAGCCTAAGGAGGAAGTCCTGCTGCTCGGTTGGGGAGTGCCCATGCCATTGCTGGTCAATTCGCGGCGCTATGACGATCGCTTCTGGAGCGATCTCCTGGCCAAGGCTGGCACCCGCCGCGACGACCAGCAAATCCTCAGCGAGCTGGGGTATTGACTGGCGTCGCGTATGGCAGGTCACCACGGGCAGCATGGTAGCGATCGCCCTGCCAAGGATCTGCGCCCGCTTCGCCGGAAGGGTTCTATTAACCTTGCAGCGCCAGAATTGCGGGAGGGCGACTTTTTATAGAGATGAACGCCATGCAAAAACTCGAAGGGAAGACTGCCATCATTACCGGAGGAGGCAGCGGCATTGGCCGCGGCCTCGCCCTCGCCCTGGCCGGGCAGGGCGTTAGCGTCGCCGTGTGCGGCCGGCGCAGGCAAAAGTTGGAACAAACCGTCGACCTGGTACGCCAGGCCGGTGGGAAAGCGATTGCCATTCAGGCGGATATCGCCAACACGGAGCAGATTGAACATCTCTTTCAAACCACCCTGCAAGCCTACGGCCAGGTGGACATCTTGGTCAACAACGCCGGCGTTGCCGAGGGAGGTCATCTGCACGAAACCAGCCCAGCGGAATGGGACGCCGTGATGAACGTGAACCTGCGCGGTGTTTATCTATTGACGCGCCAGGTGCTGCCTTCGATGCGCGCCCGGCGCAGCGGGCATATCATCAACATCAGCTCGGAATCCGGGATCGAATATTACCCCGGTGACAGCGTCTACGGCACTTCCAAGCACGCCCTGAACGCCCTCGGCGAGTTTATTCAGCGTGAGAACCAGGAGTACAACATCCGCGTCAACACCATCTGCCCTGGCATGGTGGTGTCGGAGATGACCGAGCATTCACCAGGCCTGGACCACGCCAAATGCCTCTACCCGGAGGACATCGCCGACCTGGTGCTCTGGCTGCTCACCCGCAGAGAAAACATCAAGATCGGCACCCCAATCCTGATCCAGACCATGCTCAATCCCTGGGAATGAGCGCCGATTTCCTCTCATACGGCTCGACCGGCTACACCGGATTGCTGATCGCGGCGAATTGCCTCTTGACAAAATCGAACATTTGTTCTATATTTAAGGCAGCCAAACATACACAGGAGGCTGCTATGAACACCACCCACATTCGCAACCAGGATTTCGGCGCTCTATTCAAGGGAGTGCGACCACGGCGCGGGTTCACCTTTGGGGTGATCATCTTATGCGCGCTGATTGCCTTCGAGCTGTTCAATTACAGCACCACCGAGTACGCCCTGCGCGACCTGTTAGGCGACCTGAAATTCGTCGGCATCCACTGGTCCACCATCCTGGCGCTGGCTTTCTGCGGCATCGACTTTGCCGGCATCGCCCGGCTCTTCACCCCGGAAGTAGCCAGCGACCAGCACCAGGAGGTCTGGTACCTGTTCGGCGCCTGGCTGCTGGCGGCCACGATGAATGCGCTGCTGACCTGGTGGGGAGTCTCTTTGGCGATCCTGGACCACCAATCGCTGGGCAACCAGGTCCTCGCCCGCCAGACGCTCTTACATGCCACGCCAGTCTTCGTCGCCGTCCTGGTCTGGTTCATCCGTATCCTGATCATCGGCTCGTTCTCCGTATCTGGCAACCGCTTGTTCAGCCAAGGCGATGCACAGGGACGCCAGACGAACCGCTCCGCTCCCACACAGGCTGCGACTAGGACAGGGGTCGCCCCGCTGCGCCCACCTGCCAGCGCTCCCCTGCAAGCCACCCCACGCGACGCCAGCCGCTACCACCAGTATTCACGCTCAGAACCTGCTGCCCAATCCCCGCTATCGATGAGTGCGTCCTCCCACGCACCCAGCGAAAAGAACCCCCTCGTGCGGCGATAAAACCATAAAGCTACGGGCAAAACGGATAATAAAAACCCCTCGGGCGTGCTGCCTGAGGGGTTGCATTTTGCCTGTCAGCCGTTTTTACCGTTGCGCTCGGCGACCTCTTCGCAGGGTTCTTGAGAAAAGGGCAGGTAGACGTGGAAGGTGGTGCCCTCCCCGACCCGCGAGTCGACCTCGATCGTGCCGCCGTGATTGCGCACAATCCAATAGGCGATGGAGAGCCCAAGCCCAAAGCCCTTGCCATCCCGCGAGCGCGTGCGTGACTTCTCCCCCCGGTAGAAGCGCTCGAAAATATAGGGAAGGTCCTGCGGTGGGATACCCGGGCCATTGTCCTGGATGGTGATGCGCGCCATGTTGTCCACCTTACCCACGCCAACGATGACCTGCCCGCCGGCCGGGGTGTAGTTGATGGCGTTACCGATCAGGTTGACCATCACCTGCTTGATCTTATCTTTGTCCCCGCATACCAGCACCTGGTCGATGTCGCCCAATTTGAGCTGCACTCGCTCGTGCGCCAGCACGCGCATCTGCTGCATCACGTCCAACATGAGGGTGTCCAGCTCCAGCATGTGGAGCTGCAGGGGCAGCTTTCCCGACTCGGCCTGAGCCAGCAACAGCAGGTCGCCCACCAGGCGGGTCAGGCGATCAACTTCGTTTTCTATTCCATCCAGAGATTCCGCATCCAGCTCGTTCATACGCCGCATCAGGTCGACGTTACCCTTGATCACCGTCAAGGGGGTGCGCAGCTCATGGCCTACATCGGCGATAAAACGGCGCTGGGTGTGGAACAGGTTTTCCAGGCGACCGAGCGTCTGGTTGAAGGCGTTGATTAACTGGCCCACCTCGTCGGAAGGTGGTCCTTTGTAAGGAATGCGCCGGGAGAGATCGTCGGCGCGAGTGATTTGCAGCGCGGTCTCAGTGACACTCTCCAGGGGGGCTAGCGCCTGCTGGGTGGACACCCAACTGGCCACGCCAGCGATGCTCATCGAGAGCACCGCGCCTACCACCAGAACCAGGAGCAGGGCTTGTTGGGTGGCGTCCACCACCGCCAGGCTGGTGCCCACCTGCAGTGCGCCGACCAGGCGGTCCCCCAGCAGCAATGGGACGGTCAGCACACGCAGGTGCGATTCTCCCAGCTCAGTCGTCAAGGTGATGTCCCGAAACACGGGCTCGGCGGATTGCAGTTCGACCGAGTCGAGAGGCCGGTTGAGCCCCTGGACGTTGCGCGAGGCGGCGCGCAGGCTATTATTGCGCCCCCACACCTGCACAAGCACGTCGGTGGAAAATTCCAGGGTGGGGGAGGAGATCACGTTGAGCTCCCCGTCCGAATCCACAAAGACGTTGGGCAAAATATCGGAAGCCGAGCTTTTCAACGTCTCATCGATTTCGTTGACCAAGCTGACGCGCACCGCGCTGTAGACGGCAACGCCAAACAGCAACAGGATTCCCCCCACGATGGATGTGTATAACAATGCCAGGCGAGCACGCAGGGACATCGGTTTGCCTCGAATGGAGAACCGCTAAGTACGCAACAATACTGGGTTCAGAAATAGTTGGCTAGTTGGATTCGCGCAGGACGTATCCCATGCCGCGCACGGTGTGGATCAAGCGCGTCTCGCCCTCGCCCTCCAGCTTTTGTCGCAAATAGCGGATATACACTTCGATGATGTTGCTTTCACCGCCGAAGTCGTATCCCCATACCTGATCGAAAATCTTGTCCCGGGTGAGCACCTGGCGTGGGTGGCGCAGGAACAGCTCGAGCAGCTCATACTCCTTGGCGGTGAGGGCGATGGTGCGATCGCCGCGCGTGGCCTGGCGGGTGCCAGTATCCAGGGTGAGGTCGGCGAATTGCAGCACCTGCGGCCGGCTGGGCTGAGCGCGGCGCAACAGGGCGCGAATGCGGGCTAGCAGCTCCTCCAGGTTAAAGGGCTTGACCATGTAATCGTCAGCGCCCACGTCCAGTCCCTGGATGCGGTCGGTAACAGTGTCCTTTGCGGTCAGAATCAAGATCGGCACCGGCCCGCCTGCCCGCAGCCGCCGGCAGACTTCCAGACCATCCATGCCGGGAAGCATCAAATCCAATACTACCAGGTCAGGGGGGGTATCGCGAGCAATATTCAACCCGGCAGGGCCATCGATGGCTGTGTCGATTTGATACCCCTCGTAAGCCAATCCACGTCGCAGGAACTTAAGGATCGCCTCGTCATCCTCGATGATCAGTATTC
>JAQUAE010000113.1 GCA_028687395.1 Anaerolineales bacterium
AAATGCCGTAAGTGGTCATGTAGCGGTTCATTTCCAGGGCAAAAATCCACAGCAGGTTGGGCTTAAGCGGCCGTTCGGTGGTGTGGTCGAAGATGGTGAGAAAGGCGGCCTGCGCGTGGGGGTAGTAGCTGGACATCTTCTCCTCGGCGATAACCAGGACGACATCGAACATGCCAGAAGCGATGTGGTACCAGCCTTGAGCGGGCATAAACACGCCGGTTCCCCCACCGACATATGAACGCATGTAAGGCTTGTTCCACGCTCCGGCGCCGTCCGAGAGGTATTCGCCATTCATGTGCACGCCGTCGAACGAATCAGGCGCGGTGCCCAGGCACACAGCCTGGATGTCATCCATGGTCAGCTCGCAGGAATCGAGCGCCATGCGCGCCGCCTGCCAGGTGAGCTCCTTGGCAGTCTCCTGGGCGCGACGGACGAATTTGGTCATCCCCGCGCCGACTACTGCTACTTTTCGCATTCCCATTTCAGCTTCCTTTCCGCTCAGTTAGCCAGGATTACCACGGCGCTGCTGGTCGTGGGAACCCCTCGCCAGGATTGCGCCAGCCCGATCTCGACGTCTTCCAATTGTCGCCCTCCGGCTTCACCGCGCAGTTGCAGCACCACTTCCAGCGCCCTGGCCAGGCCGCTGGCATCCAGAAGGTGCCCGTTGCCCAGGCTGCCGCCGGAGATGTTGACCGGTAGGTCGCCATCCGGAGCGGTGAATCCTTCGCTGGTGAGCGTCCCGGCTTCACCTGGACGACAAAAACCGAGCGCTTCGAGGCTTTGCAGTTCCTTGTAAGCGTAGGTGTCGTCGACTTCGGCGAAATCCACCACCTGGAGGGGATTGCGGATGCCCGCTTGCTGGTAGGCCATGACGGCCGCGTTGGCAGTATGGCTGTTGGACGACCAGTCACGGCTCTCCAGGGAGGCGGATTCGTTGCACCAACCCAATCCCAGGAGCCATATGGGCTTCTCGGCCAGGGATGAAGCTACCTCTGCGGAGGCCAACACCATGACGATGGCACCGTCCGCATGGCGAGCGGCTTCTCGCTGGCCGAGCGGCCAGGCGAGTGGGGGTCCCTCCAGGACGTCCTCCAGGCGGAGGTTTGCGGCGTAGGCGGCGCTGGGGTTCTTCAAGGCGTTGGCTTTGTTCTTCACTACCACGGCGGCGCAGTCCTGGCGGGTGGCCCCGGATTCGAAGAGGAAGCGGTTCATCTCCAACCCGGCGACGAAATGGGTGTTGAGGCGCAGAGGCCGGTTGAGCACGGGGTCTTGCGCATAGGCTGTCACTTCCGGAAAGGTGAGGATGTTGGAGGCTTTGCTATGCCCTTCCAGGGCGACGATATCGAACTGGCCGGTGCGGATGAGCATCGCAGCCGTCGCCAATCCATGCAAGCCATCGCCGGTGATGGTGTGCATGGGCTTCAAGGCTGCCCCCAGTTGGTCGGGTGTGTATTCGTCGAAGATGCTGGTACCTTCGTGGAAATCTTCCGCCACGGTGACAAAACTTTGAATATCTCTTCGTGGGTCGACGCCGGCGTCCGCGTATGCCTTTACCGCGGCTGCGTAGACCAATTCCTTATACGAGAGTTCCGGCGTGGTGGGGTGGAATCCCGCCCAACCTATGCCTACCACAGCTACCCGATCATTCATTTATGGCCTCCTTTAGCCGAACTAGAGTGAGCTTGGAACACACAAGTGGAGATATTCAATTTTGAAGTTACGCAGTTGAGCGTGATCCTCTCCCCAACTGCGTAAGTCCTGCAATCGTTAATCGGGGGTCGCTCCCTCACGGATGACCCCAAGGCGCGACGATCAGACCTTGATGCCCGCAGCCCGGGCGCGCGCTAGAACCTGCTCAGCGGCACGGATGACAGGCGCGTCCACCATTCTGCCATCGATAGCGAAGGCGCCGACGCCAGCCGCCTGGTGGTCAGCGTAAGTGCGCAGGATTTGCTGCGCACGGTTGATCTCCGCTTCGTCTGGCGTGAAGGCTGCCTGCACCGGGCCGACCTGGTTGGGGTGAATGATTTGCTTGCCACTATAGCCCAACTGCCGGCCGTGGAGGCATTCCTCGCGCAAGCCCGCTTCATTGTGAAAATCCATGTACACCATGTCGATGGCGTGCAGCTTGTAGGCGGCAGCGATGGTGACCACTGCCGAGCGGGCGTAGAGCACTTCCCAGGCCGTGGGGGTGCGCACTGCGCCGATGTCCCCTGCCAGGTCCTCGGCGCCGAAGATCAACCCGTCCAGGCGCTTACAGGCGGAGGCGATCTCACGCAAATCGACGATGGCGCGGGCGCTCTCGATGATCGCCAGCATGCGGATGGACTGCAGCGGCCAGCCGTGGGATGCTTCTGCTTTGCGGATTTGCTCGTCCACCCAACGCAGCTCTTCGCTGCTTTCTACCTTGGGAACGACGATGCCATCCGGCCGGGCGGGCAAAACGGCTTCCAAATCTACCTGGGCCAATGATGAGGCTACCGGGTTGATGCGCGCCAGCCGTTCGGAGCGGCTAAAATCCAGCTCGCGCAATGCGTCGTGGATGGTAGTCCGCGCCTGCGCTTTGCGGCTGGAGGCCACACCATCCTCCATGTCCATGCAGATGCAATCCACGTCGAGGGTGACGGCTTTGTGGATCTTCTTGATTTCATCCCCCGGCATGTACAGCAAGGCTCGCCGTGCACGCATGTGTCCCTCCCGACTTGCCCCTGAGGTAGACTCCTTAGCCGGTTTCACTGGCCTGGGGGTGCTGCCTGGCTTGAGCCAGGTACGCTAATCCGATACTCACGAAGTACAGCACCATCATAGGGCCCATCACCAGGCCCATGTTCACCGGATCGACCGTGGGCGTGATTGCCGCAGCCAGTACGGCGATGATCACCACTGCCAGGCGCCACTGGTTGAGCAGGAACCTGGCTTTGACCAGGCCTGCCAGTGCGAGGGCGTAGATGACCAGCGGAAATTCAAAGAAGATACCGATCCAGAAGAGAATTGAGGTGACGAAACGAACGTATGAGGACGGCCGCAGTTGGGTGGTGAAGCCCATGAAGTTGACCATGAAGGGTATGGCAGTAGGCAGCAGAACATAGTAAGCGAAAGCTATACCGCCTAAGAAAAAGAGCGTCGCTACGGGTATAGCGATGAGCCCGTAGAAACGCGAGCGCTTCTTCAAGCCTGGGGCGGCGAACAGCCACAGCTCGAAAGCGATGTAGGGCAGGGCGATGGCGAAGCCACACAACAGCGCCACGCGCATGAACACCCCGATGGGTTCGGTCACATCGATGGCTTGCAGCGCCTTCAAGCCGCCAACCGGTCCGGCCATGATATCGATCAGGCGCGGCGTATAGGTGAATGACAAACCCGTGGTGATGACGAGGACCAACAGGGCTCGTAAGAGGTGCTTGCGCAGGGCGTCGACGTGTTCGAGCAATCCGATCGGATTTTGTATCGTCTTGGCTAAGGTTTCCGGTAGGGGTTCATCTTCGGGATCTTCAGTCAGGAGCAGGCGCGCCTCATTGAGGCTGCTGGAGAAAAAACGGGCCAGGCTGCGCAGGAGCCACAGGATCAGGCGAAAGGGCGAGGAGATAAGGCGCCACAGAGAGCGCAGGAATTTGCGCATAGGGTTTAGGGATTGGTCGCTTCGGATTTGGTTTCTTTGCTGGAAGCGCTCGATTCTGCGGGCGTTTCGACGAGCGGCGCTGGTGATGCGGGCGGGGAGCCTTTCTGGCCTGGGTCAGGAGGCGTGGTCCATTCCGAGAGGTCATGCTGCAGCTCTCTGGCTTCGCTCTGAATCTGATCCAGTCCCAGGTCTTTCTTGATCTTCTGCGGTTCCAGCTCTGAGAGGTCGTGCTGCAGCGCTTTGGCTTCGCTCTGAATCTGATCCAGCCCCAGGTCTTTCTTTATCTTCTGTGGTTCCAGCTCCTCTTTGATTTCTTCCAGGCCGGCTTCGCGCATCAAACGGTTGGGCAGGCGACGGATTTCTCGCGTGGCATCCTGCATGGTGTGCCAGGTGGGCGAAGTGACCAGTTTGCGCAAGAAGCGCCCTATCGTCCGCCCGGTTTTGACGATGTCGTTGGGTCCAAGGACGATTAAGGCGATGAGCATAATAAAGAAAAGTTCTAACGGTCCGATACCGAGGATATCCATGGAGCGCTTTCCGCTATCAGGTGTGCGTGGCTGAGGCGTCAGCCCTGCGACTTCGATTTCAAGGATTGTTGTATCTCATTCTGGCGGGCAGCCAGGCTGCCCAACACGCCATTGACGAAGCGCGGGGTGCTATCCGAGCCGAATATCTTGGCCAGCTCGACGGCTTCATTGATGGCGACCTTGATTGGAGTCATCCCGGAGACGGCAAATTCCCATAAAGCGATGCGCAAGATGTTACGGTCGATGACGGCTACCTGGTCCAGCGGCCATTCCGGGGCGTGTTGGGTGATAAACCGGTCAAGTTGGTCTTTGATCGGCAGCACACCGAAGATGATTTGCCGGGCGAACTCGAGCAATTGCTCGCCGAGCCCAGCCTCGAGAATACGATCCTCCCAAACGAGTTGAGGGGGGTGATCGGCGATATCGATTTCATAGAGCACTTGCAGGGCAACACCACGCGCTTTAGTTCGTGGTTTCATAGGGACTTCAGCTCTCACGCTCCTCAGGATAATCAATATCCTCGATTTGTACGTTCACCCGCCCAACCTTCATCCCCACCGTTTCTTCTATCGCCCGGGACACCTGCCCCTGAATGTTGCGGGCGACCTCGCGAATATTGACGTCATTCTTCAGAACGACGTGCAGATTGACATACACGGCGTCATCGATGACCTCGACGCGCACGCCTTCGGAATAATTGTGCGCAAACAAACGGTTGACTCCAATGGGCGTGGCGTACAAGCGGCTTACACCCGGCACGCCGAGGGCAGTCAGGCGGGCGATAGTGTTCAGCACTTCCGGGGCAATGGTCGTTTTTCCGTCGCTCATTCTCATCTCCAAGAAGCTACATCATGGCCATTCCGCCGTCCACACCTAACACCTGGCCGGTGATATAGGCGGCCTGATCGGAAGCCAGGAAGGCGACCGCGTAAGCGATTTCTTCCGGCAAACCCTTTCGCCCCAAGGGAATCAGCGCGAGGGTGGCCTGTTTGATCTCTTCGGGGACGTCTTGCCAGATCTCGGTGTCGATGAACCCGGCGGCGATGGCGTTGACGGTGATGTTGCGCGGCGCCACCTCACGCGCCAGGGCTTTGGTGAAGCCGATCTGTCCTGCCTTGGAGGCGGAATAATTGGTCTGCCCGGCGTTGCCCATCTGCCCGGAGATCGAGGTGATGTTGATGATGCGGCCGTAACGTTGCCGCAGCATGTGGCGCAGGGCAGATTTCGAGCAGTTGAAGGTGCTCTTCAGATTGGTGTCCTGAACGCGATCCCAATCCTCCTCGCTCATCATCATGATCAGGGTGTCGCGGGTGATGCCAGCGTTGTTCACCAGAATGTCCAGCTTGCCCAGTTTTTCTACAGAGAATTTCACCAGCGATTGCGCCTGCTCGAAATTGGAAACATCGGCTTGAAATGCGAAGGCGCGACCGCCAAGCGTTTCCACCTGGTCGACCACCTCCTGGGCGGCTTGCGCAGCCTGGTGGTAATTGACGATTACGCCGGCTCCGCGCCGGGAAAGTTCGAGGGCCACCGCTCTACCAATGCCGCGCGAGGCGCCTGTGATAACAGCCATTCTACCTTCCAATGACTGGCTGGCTGTTGGCTCCATGTTTCACTCCTGAGGTGATTGTATTGATAAGCGTGGTAATTATACCCCAATCGTCCCAGGCCCTTTCCTGAACGGCTTCACCCGGCGAGCAGGGCTTGCACGCACGCCCCACACCTCCATCGGTGGGACGCCAGATGCTGGTAGAAGAGGCTAAGTGGTGCGAAATTCGGGCTGGAATGGATCAGGCAGGAGCGAAGAGTTGCTCCAGGTCCTGGGTTGCGCCGCAGGGGAAGCAGCGCGCCTGCGGATCGATGCGCTTCACCAGGCCACACAGCACAGCGCCGTTGCCAATTTCGATGAAAGTATCCACACCCAGAGCGGTCATCCCCCGTATCGTTTCTGTCCAGCGCACGCGGGAGGTCAACTGCGCCTGCAAATCCTGGCGCGCCTCAGCCAAACGGGTCAGCGGTTTCGCCGAGACGTTGCCGATGACGGGTATGGTTGGGTCGCTCATCGGCGTCGCGGCGACCGCCTGGTTGAATTCTGCCTGCGCGTGGCGCATCAGCTCGGAATGGGCGGCAATGCTGACTGCCAGGGTGACTGCCCGGCGCGCCCCCTTCTCTCTGGCCAGGTTCAGGGCGCGCTCCAGAGCAGGAGTCGAACCGGAGATGACCACCTGGCCG
>JAQUAE010000114.1 GCA_028687395.1 Anaerolineales bacterium
GAGAGGTCGATCACCAGTGTGCGGCGCGGCTGGATGCTCTGCGGACTGGGGTTGAAGCGTTGGGGGGGGAAGATCAGCGCCTCATTCAATTCCCCCTCCCAGGCATCGGCTTCGACCTTCAAGAAGAGGCAGCGCTTGCGCCTGCAAGCAGCATCCAGCTCAGCCCAAAACTCTGCCCAGGCCTGTGCTAACTGATCCGGCTCCAGGCTGGACAACGCCTCCTCACTCCAAACCGGTCCGCGGGGGATATACGCCAGGCGAGTGCCGGCTGGCAGCTTGCGAAGCAATACCTGGGCGCCGATACTGCCCCTCTGCACTCGCAAGACCTCCCACCCGAAGCGACTCTTGAACTCCCCCCAGGCGCTGGTCTGCAGCAGGTGAGCTTGTGGATGTTGGGACAGGAACGCGTCCCACTGGGCAAGGTCGAGGAGGGGCATGAGGGTGTGGAGGGTGGTAATCGCAGGGCGGCTACCGGCCGCGCAAGCCCAGAACCATGGAAGGCGTGCGCAGGAGGATCACCAGATCCATGATCATGCTGCGATTCTTGATGTAGTACAGGTCGTATTCGAGCTTGGTGGTGGTTTCTTCGATGGTCGAGGCGTAGCCGAAATTGATTTGTGCCCAGCCGGTAATGCCAGGCTTCACCAGTAAGCGCGCCCGGTAGAAAGGGACGTGCTTTTCGAAATGGGCTACCAGTTCGGGGCGTTCCGCCCGGGGACCAACCAGGCTCATCTCCCCCCTGAGCACATTCAGGAACTGGGGCAGCTCGTCCAGGTGGGTCCTGCGCAAGAGGCGGCCGACGCGCGTGGCACGCTGGTCATCTTCCTTCGCCCAGCGCGGCATCCCATCCGCTTCGGCGTCGCGATACATGGTGCGGAACTTATAAATGGTGTAATTCTGAGCGCCTTTGCCCCAGCGCGTTTGCGAGTAGAAGATGGGCAGACCATCGTCGATTAAGATCATGATCGCGATCAGTGGGGTGCAGGCCACCAGGATGAGCACGCCGACGAACCCGCCGAGGATGTCCAGCAAGCGCTTACCCATCTCGTAGAAACTACTCGTGCGCTGTTCATCGATGAAGGCACGCAGGATCCAATCCCCTTCGAGCAGGCGGATGGGCACCCGGCCGAGCAGTTGCTCGTACACCTTGGGCATGCGGATGATCTCCACGCCGCGCTCCTGGGCAACCAGCAGGTTATGAAACATCTCGGAGTGCAATTCACCCGAGATAGCCACGATGATATCGGTGACTTCGTGCGCCTCGAGCAAATCGCCCAGCGCAACACGAGTGCCCAGGACTTTGAAGCCCTCGATCTCGAGCCCCTGTTTTTGCGGGTCGTCATCGACGATGCCCACCAGGAAGAAGGGCGGCGGCCAGAGCTCGTTGATCACCTGGACCAGGGCCCTGCCCGCCTTGCCCCCGCCGACGATCAGCACCCGGCGCATGAATTGCGGCGCGGTGAAGATGCGGATGTAGACCGCCCGCCAAAGCAGGGTGAGCAAAGAGACAATGATCAAGAAGCTGGCCACGCCACGCCTGGGCAGCAGAGAGCGCGGCGGGTCGGCGTAGTAAAAGTACAATGCGAGGTAAAGGCCGAAGCCAATCAGAACCGCCCGGGCTATGCCCTGTATCGTCGCCTGCCACTTGCCGGCTTTGTGTACATCGTAGAGGTCTACCAGCAGGATGATCCACGCCAGAGGGAAGGTGAAGAACCAGGGCGGCACGCGGCGCTGGATGAAGGAGCTAGAAAAACCCAGGAACTTCTCGCTATCCGCCCAGAAGTAGAGGGAAAGGATCAGCGCGGTGACGGCGACGATGAGATCGACGACAATCAGCAAAGATCGCCGGTCGCTGACACGAATTCGCCATAAACGCGATTTATAGAGTGGACGGCGCATTTTTCATCCTGGAAAGCAGCCCGATTAAGAACGAGGCGCCCCATGCAAGATGCATCGTGACGATAGCCAGCGGTACGCCCACCACCATGCTCCAACGGCGATGGCGGGCGGCAAGTTCGATGCCCACCCCGAGCAGCACAGCCAGATAAACGCCAGCCACGATGGCCAGGAGGTACCACATCACTGGAAAAACCCAGCCCGCTACCAATAATAACACTAACCCCAAGACAAATGAGGGCGGCAACAACTGGCGCCAGCGAATGCTTTCCGGATACATGCGCAACATGCGCGCTTTCCAGTAGCCATAACGCCAGTACTGCGCAGCCAGCGCTTTCAAGGTTGGGCGGGCAAAATAGGCTGTGCGGATGCGAGGGTCGAGCCACACGCTGCCGCCCGCCCGGCGCACACGCACGTTGAACTCGTAATCCTCGTTGGTCAGCAGGTTTTCGTTGAACCGCCCGACACGCTCGATCAGCGAACGACGGAAGGCGCCGAAGGGCACGGTGTCCACGCGCCTGGCCGCCTTCCCGACCCGGTACTGGGCGTCGCCCACCCCGATGGGATGCGCGGCAGCGAGGGATATGGCCGTAGCTATCCAGCTTTGTGCGCCGGGCTGGATGTCCCACACGCCACCGACGTTGTCCCCACAACCCGCTTGTAATGCCTCCACGCAAAGGGCGATGTAATCAGCGTTAGGAATAGAATGGGCGTCCAGGCGAATGACGATCTCCCCTGCAGCCGCCTCCAGAGCTGCGTTCAACCCGGCAGGAATGATCCGTTTGGGATTATCCACGACGCGGATGGGCAGTTGCGGATGGTCGGTCGCAAAGGCGGCAATCGCCTGGCGCGTGCCGTCAGTCGACATCCCATCCGCCAGGATGACTTCCATCCTGGGCAGCGGATAAGTCTGCCCGTGAAGCGCGTGCAACAAGAGGGCGATCGTCGCCTGTTCGTTATAACAGGGCACAATGATCGAAACGTGAGGCATCAATGCGTGATGATTATACCCGCGCCGGGTAGGAATAAAGTTGGCCGCGCTGTCACCCACCGCCTCTCTCGCCCAAGGCCTGGATATGGAGCGGTAACCGGACGAGCAAGGTCGTCCCGGTCTGCGCCTCCCCCGTCTGGCGGTTGTTCAGTGTCTGAATCGTTCCCTGGTGCGCCCGGACGATCTCCCTGGCTATGCTCAGCCCGAGGCCTGAGCCGCGGCTTTCGCCGCCGGGACGGGATTTATCCAGTTGAAAGAAACGATCAAACACCTTGTCCAGTTCCTCGACCGGGATGCCCGGGCCGCCATCGACTACCCTGACCTCGACGAAGCCCGCCAGAGCGCGGCCCTCCACCAGGACTTCTCCGCCGCGTGGGGAATATTTCAGGGCGTTGTCGATCAGGTTGGTGAACACCTGGGTCAGGCGGTCGGCATCGGCTTGAATATCGGGCAGGTCGTCGAGCTGCAGGCGGATAATCACCCCGGCGAGCCGCGCCTGGCGGCTGAACCTCTCGACCAGGGCTTCCAGCAAGCCCTTGAGGCTGATCGGCGCAAAATCGAACCTGGCGATACCCGCGTCGAAGCGCGCCAGGTCCAACAAATCCTGCACCAGGCGAACCATACGCCCGGCCTCGTCGTAAATTACCTGGGCGGCGTTCATCAACGCCTCCGGTTGGCGAACGGCACCGTCCAGGATAGCCTGAGCGAACCCCTGTATCGAGGTCAGAGGGGTTTTAAGCTCGTGTGAAACGTTGGCCACCAGGTTGCGCTGCGCTGTCTGGCTGGCGACGACCTGGCCCGCCATGGTGTTGAAGGCCTGGCTCAAACGCCTCACCTCCTCCGGACCTTGCGGAGGGATGCGTTCGTAAGTGCCTGCCACCACCTGCTGGGCAGCTTGTGAAATCCGTTGCAGCGGACCGGCAACCCAGCGCGCTACCCATAGTGAGAGCAGCACCGCAAGCAGAAAGGCAATCACCCCCGCCTGGACGAATGGGAGGAAGAACTCATCACGCACCAGCCAGGCGATTGTGCGGGAAGGTCGGGGGGTTGCCAGGAGCAGAAAATCCCCCGCTGGCAAAGGGCGCAGGACGAAGAGCCAGGCCACGTCCTGATCATCGCGGAAGGCAGAGAGGCCAACCAGGCGCTGATTGGCCTGCAAAACTGCCAGGTCGGGCAGGCCGCCAGCCTCCCCAGCGCGCGAGTCGACGAGTGCGCCCGTGCGGCGATTGATAATGGCTACGCGCACATCGAAGGTCTCATCTCCACGCTCGACCAGCGCTTGCAACTCCTCGGTCGAGCGCCCGGCAAACTGCTCCGCCCTGCGCAGCAGGACCGTGGAGACGAAGCGCAACCTTTGAGCTGCCAGGCGGGATTCGTACGGGTTGCGGTACAGGTAAAGCGCCAGCGCGCCTCCCAGGATGCACAGCACCACGCTGATCACCAAAAGATAGGTCAAGAGCAGCCGCGAGCGCAGCGTCGTGGCCATCAGCCCACCAGCTTGTAGCCCACTCCGGTCACCGTCTCGATGGTCACCCCGCTGCCAGCGAGCTTCTTGCGCAAGGCGCCGACGTGCACGTCCACGGTGCGCGTCTCCCCAGGGTATTCGTACCCCCAGGCCAGGTGGAGCAATTGCTCGCGACTGAGCACAATTCCCTTGTGCGCGGCGAGGGTGGCCAACAACTCGAACTCCTGAGTGCGCAGTGGTAACGGCGCGCCAGCCAGCGTCACCTCCCGGCTGGCGGGGTCGAGCACCACGTCCCCCACCCGCAGAGGTTTGCCGGTAAGCTGTGACTGGCGTTCTGCCCGGCGTAAGATGGCTTTCACCCGCGCCGCCAGCTCACGCGGGTTGAAGGGCTTGGTCAAATAATCGTCGGCGCCGATCTCCAAGCCGATAATCTTGTCCACCTCTTCATCCCGTGCAGTCAGCATCAGGATTGCCACTGGATCGTCCCGAGCCCTCACCCGGCGGCAGACTTCCAGGCCGTCAACTTCGGGGAGCATCAGGTCCAGCACGACCAGCTTCGGGCGGTCGCGCTCGATGGCTTCCAGCGCGGCGCGCCCATTACCGCAAGCCTTTACCCGGAAGCCTTCGCGCTCCAGGTACAGGCGGGCGAGCTGGACGATATTCGGCTCGTCATCGACGACGAGGATCAAGTCGCCTGACATCTAGCCCTTGACCAGCGCCACCACCTCGATTTCGACTGCGCCGCCCTTGGGCAACCCGGCCACCTGCACTGTGCTGCGCGCCGGGGGTTTCTCGGTGAAGAACTCTCCATAGATGGCATTCATGCGCGCAAAGTCATTCATGTCGCGCAAGAAGACGGTGGTCTTCACCGCCAGGTCGAGGGAGGAGTTGGCAGCGGCGAGCACGTGCTTGAGGTTGGTGAGCGCCTGCCTGGTTTCCGCCTCCACTCCACCTGGGGCGAGCTCACCGGTCTGAGGATCCAAACCCAATTGGCCGGCAGTAAACACCAGGTCGTCCACGCGCACGCCCACCGAATACGGCCCAATGGCCTTGGGGGCTTTCTCGCTCGCGATGATGGTTTTATTCGTCATGGGACCTCCAGAAATAGCGGTTGGAACTTCTAAAGCTAATTGTATCCCCCGCTCTGCTGGAGGTCAAACAAGGAATGTAAAAAGGTTGTAAAGTCGGGGGAAAAAGTATGGCAGGCGAGCACCTGCCATACGGGGATGCATCGCTAAACCACGATGTTGACCAGCTTTCCTGGCACCAGGATCACCTTGCGCGGCGGTTTGCCCCCCAGGTGCCGCTGCACCACTTGGCTGGCCAAAGCCGCCTGCCTGGTTTGCTCCTCGCTGGCGCCGACGGGCAAGGTCAGGCGGTCGCGCACCTTGCCGTTCACCTGCACCACCAGGGTGAGCATCTCCTCCTGAATGGCTTCCACGTCCACCTCAGGCCAGGTTGCGGTGTGGATCGAGTAAGGCTTGCCCAGACGCTCGCACCACAGCTCCTCGGCGATGTGCGGCGCCACTGGCGCCATCATGAGAGCATATTTTTCGATGGCCTCTTGCCATTCCAGGGAACCACCCGCGCCCTGCTCACGAGCGCGAGCCATCTCGTTCAACAGCTCCATCAAGGCCGAGACCACCGTGTTGAATTCGAAGCGCTCGAAATCGCGGGTGACCTGTTCCAGCGTCTGGTGCACTTTGCGCCGCAGGCTGCGCAAGACCTTAGGGTCAGGGTTGCCACGTGGGGCGTCTTCCTGGAATAGATTCCACACCCTACGAATCCAGCGCGAGGTGCCTTCGATGCCATTGCTGCTCCAGGGGCCGCCCTGATCCCAACGAGTGAAGAACATCAGATACGCCCGTACAGTATCGGCGCCATAACGCCCGACCAGCTCGTCCGGGGCAACCACATTGCCGCGGCTCTTGGACATCTTTTCGGAATCCTCGCCCAGGATGGTGCCCTGGTTGCGCAACTGCAGCATTGGCTCAGGTCCCTGGGTGATGCCCATGTC